>NZ_JBFBBN010000003.1:118440-310426 GCF_040682715.1 Amycolatopsis sp. NPDC051128
GTGCGCATCCCGGCCGGCCGGGATGCGCACGCCGACGGTGCGGCTCTACCGCCTTGTCCTGCGGTGGCGGACGACCGTAAGCAGCAAGCCACCGAAGATGATGAGCAACGCGCCCAGCCATACCAGAGGACCGAGCAGCGGGCTGGCACCGGTGCCGGCGAGATGGGATGTACCGACGGGCCGGTTGTGGTAATCCGTGCTGCCGCCAGTGTGGCTGAAACCGCCCGAGGGCCAGCCCAGGCCTGCCTCGGTCGTGCTGGTCCTAGTCTCGCTGCCGGTGGAGGACCTCGTGCCCGACGTAGTGGCGGTCGTTGTGCCCGTGCCCGACGTAGTTGTCGTTGTGCCGGTGCCCGACGTGGTGGTTGTCGTCGTGGTGGGGGTCGTTCTGCAGTTGGGGGCGGTGAACGTGTTGTTGTCGAGAGAGACCTGACCGTTGCGGGCCAGCGCGCGCCCGGCGACGACGGTGCCGGTCGTCACGGTGATCGAGGTCAACGCCATGATCGTGCCGACGAAGTTCGAGTTCGTTCCCAGCGTCGCCGAACTGCCGACCTGCCAGTACACGTGGCACGCCTGGGCGCCGTTGATCAGGTTTATGTTGCTGGCCGAAGCCGTGATCAAGGTGGAAGCGACCTGGAAGATCCAGACGGTGTTGGCGTTGCCCTGACCGTTCAGGGTCAGAGTTCCGCTGAGCGCCAGCGGGCCGGTGGACTTGTACACGCCACCGACCAGGTTCTGGCCGACGAGGTCACCCGCGACGTTCGCTGTCGGCGCGCGCCCGGCCGCGTCGTCGTAGGCGACGACGAGATCGGACTGGGCCTGGGCGGCCACGACGTCACCGGCGTGCGTGGTACCGATCGCGGTACCGGGCGGGAAGCCGGTGATCGCGGTACCGGGAGAGACGCCGAGACGCCTGGCCAGCGTGGTGGGACCGGTGTTGGTGACCGTCTGTCCGCCCAGCACGGAAAAGGCCCCCGCGGAGCCGAGCCCGACGGGGGCTTCGGCGGCAACGGCCTGCGGCACCCCGATCACCAGGCTCAGACCGACAGCGCTCGCGACCGCGCACACACACGCGATCGCACTACTCCGGCGCCATCTCCGCGCCGAATGTGTTCCGCGGGAATCGCTTTCCATCCGTGTTCCTTCCACCCTTGCCAAACCGAAGCCGGCGAGGTCTGGGCCGGAAGATATTTCACGCAGGACCGGCGATCATAGCCGCCCGGTCTTCGATCCGATGAAACTGTAGACCGAAAGAGATCGACCTGCCAGCGAACACCATATTATGAACCCGAAAGTGAAGACCTGGGTTCACTCACACGGACGAGCCGTAACCCAACCGTGAGGGCCGCCGTCTCCCTGTGGACGTAAAAGGTGTTTCCACCGGAAATTGGCCGAAGAGGGCCGCGGCACCCGGTGCGGCTTCCTTGAGCAACTTCTTGTGCTCTCTGTACAAATGAGACTCGCAGTCGCCAGCCAGGCCACCGTTACAGTGCAGGTCCTGCCATCCCCCGGAGACGAGTCCGGCTGGAACGGACGACGCGCCGGGCCGCCGTGGTCCGTGCCGGCGGTCCAGACCGAGCGTGGCGACCTGAATTGTCGTATGGACGGGCGGGCCGATCCACGCACCGCACACCTTCTTCAACTTCCATGATGAGCCTAGACGAAGAGGTCCCCCGCCATCGCATGATCACGACGGCGGGGGAACACTTCCTACTTCATGGTCAGACCGAAGTCGGTGAGAGTGAACCGCGCCGGTGCGGTACTGGTCGCGGCACCGGTGTCCCTTACTTCGATCCCGTAGTTCAACTGATTGAGCGTCGGGTTCGCGTTGATGTAGCCACGCGCTGCGGATTCCGCGATGAACGCTCGGATGTCCACCGTGCCGCTGAGCCGCGGAACCTTGGAGATGAACGCGAGATAGCTTCCGCCGGCCTGCGCGGATGTGTTGCCATCCCACCACACCTCGTAGACCTGCCCGCCGGGCGCGGTCCAGTCAGCGCGTCGTGATCCGGCAGGGGCAGCGTTGCCGCCCTTCTGCGTCCAGATCATCAGCTCCGTATAGTTGCCGGACGCGACACCGTTCAGCCAGAGGTCCCATGCCACGTTGTAGCTCGACCCGGTGCCATAGCCGGACACGGTGCCGGCGAACTGTCCAGTGACCTGGGTTGGCCACGTCGATAGTGGCTTTCCGGCGCAGCAGCCGGCAGTGGTCGCGTCCCACTTCGTCGATGGGTACATGAACACTTCGCCCTCAGGGGTGTCGAATCCCCACGAATCCACGTACCAGTTGTTGAAGTCGCATAGGTACAGCTTCTCGTTCTGTCCGGAGCCGGGGCCTTGCCAGTTCCACGCGTCGTTGTGCACATAGTGCTGTCCACCACCAGTACCGGGTGCGTCGAACGTCCGCCCGTCCTGCTCATCGATCCTGGTCCCGTTCGTACAGGTGCCAGCCGGCGGCGTGGTGGTCGTGGTGGGCGGCGGAACCACCGTCGTCGTCGGTGGCGGAGGCGGTGTCGTTCCGGCGGAATACGCGTGATACGTGAACCAGACCGTACTGTTGGTCTTCGGCGTGCTCTGGTTGAACATCGCGCGGATGGCGAACGTCGTTGCGGTGAACGAACCCTGCTGCGTGTTCAGCATGAAGCCGTTGAAGTTGCTCGGCGTGTTCGGCGACACGAGAACGGCATCCGGGATCACGCCAAGCTTGTGCTTGACGGTACATTGACCGGCACCATCGGTGAAGCACGACGCCGTGCCGATGTCATGGCGTTCCGTCGACGTGTGCGCGGCGGACGGTGCCAGCGTGAAGGTGATGACACCGCCGACAAGCAGCATCGCCGCCGCAAGCGTAACGGACTGTTTCTTCCAACGCATTGAGGTCTCCTAAATCAAGGCCCCCCTTGATCCCGTGCACTCCAGTTCGACTCACGCGGCCAGCTCGCCCAGCTCCTGCAGCTGCCGGTCGGAAAGGCCGGCCCGCGGAGAAACGGATGTGCGCCGCACCGATCGGAAGCTCCCGCGGAATGTCCCCGGCCCGGGATTTCGACCACTGCCGGTCGGCGTCGACCAGCGACACCATGGCGATCGGCACGTCGAACAGGTGCCGAGCAAGCCGGGTGATCCGGTCGAACCGCTCCTCGGCAGGGGTGTCCAGCAGCCGCAACGCGGGTAGGGCCGTCACCCGCTCGGTTTCGGCCTTGCTCCTTTCCCTCGGCACGACTATCCGCCAGGGCAACCGCTCTTTGATCAGGCGTTACTCGATCAGGTGATCAATCAGGCCCATCTGGGGGATGCGACCGCTGTCCCGGCGTTCACGCAGGCGGGCAGGCATCCAGTTCAAGAAATTCCCCGGAACACACCTTCCAAACTATTTCTGATGCATTCTTGGGGCAACCTTGGCAAAGGCACAGAATAAGTAGCGGGTGTGTTATTGTCGGACTGCGCCGGAAGAAACTCTTCCCGGATACGAGATCGTCCGGACCGGCGGATCCGCGACATCCGTCGCCGGCCGGACGACCCTCATCCGGAGCGACACGAGCGCCACCGCCGCCTACACGTACACCATCACCTCCATGTGCGGCACCACACGATCAGCGACCCACACGGTCACCGTGCCGATCTGCGCTGCTTAGACTGGGGACATGAGCAAGCGCTTAGTGGCACTGGGAGACTCGTTCACCGAAGGCGTCGGGGACGAAGATCCGGCCGCCCCGAACGGCGTGCGCGGCTGGGCCGACCGCACCGCCGAACAGCTCGCCGCCCGCGAGCCGGACTTCCGCTACGCCAACCTCGCCATCCGCGGCAAGCTGCTGGGCCAGGTGCTGGCCGAGCAGCTCGAGCCGGCCCTGGCGATGGCGCCCGACCTCGTCACCCTCTACGCCGGCGGCAACGACCTGATGCGGCCCAAGGTCGACATCGACGGGCTCATGGCCGGCTACGAGGCCGCGGTCGAGCGGATCCGCTCGACCGGCGCGCGCCTGGTGCTGTTCACCGGGGTCGACGGCGTCGAGGACGCCCTGTTCCGCCGGATCCGCGGCCGGGTGGCGATCTACAACGAGCACGTGCGCGGCATCGCCGCCCGGCACGGCGCGCTGCTGGTGGACCTGTGGGCGATGCGGCAACTGCGCGACCGGCGGCTCTGGGCGCCGGACCGCCTGCACCTCAACGCGCTCGGCCACACCGAGGTCGCCATCGCGGCGCTGGAGGTCCTCGGCGTCACGCACCCGCTGGCGGCGTCCGAGCTGGGGCCGCGCGACGTGCTGAGCCCGGCGCAGCGCCGGAGCCAGAACCTGCGGTGGGCGCAGGAGCACGCGCTGCCGTGGGTGCGGCGGCGCCTGCGGGGCGAGTCGTCCGGGGACACCCTGACCGCGAAGCGCCCGACGCTGGAGCCGGTGGGCTCAGCGCCGCTCCCCCGCTGACGCGCCGGGGCGGAGACCGTCGAAGAGGATCGCCACGGCCCGGTCGCGCAGGTGCGCGTCCGGGCCGGCGTACTCGGCGGCCCGTGCGGTGCCGATGATGATCGTGATCAGCTCGCCGACGACGAGGTCCTTCCGGACCGCGCCGGCGTCCTGCGCCCGGGAGAGCAGCACGCCGAGCGACTCGATGAGCCGGGCGCCGATGCCGGACTTCGTCGTCGGCACGCTGACGCCCGCCGCGGTGAGTGCTTCGAAGTAGGCGTTCTTCGCGCTGGACATCTCGACCCAGCTGGTGAGGAACGCGAAGAACGCGCCGCCCGGGTCCGCCGACTCCGCCGCGACGACGGCCTCCGCCTCGTCGACGAACCGGTGCAGCCGGGCGAAGAGCACCGCTTCGAGCAGCGCTTCCTTGGTCGGGAAGTGCCGGAACACGGTGCCGATGCCGACCCCGGCGGCGCGGGCGACCTCCTCGGTCGGCGCCCCGGTGCCCTTGGTGGCGAAGACGCTCTCGGCCGCCTCCAGCACGCGCGCCCGGTTGCGCCGGGCGTCGGCGCGCAGCGGTTTCGACGCATGGGGATCAGCGGCGGCGGGGTTCACCACCCGATCGTACTGTGCTGATCGAGACCGATCCGGCCGGCGACCACGGCGGAACGGGGTGCCGGCAACCTCCGGCTCCGGCCGCCAGGTGACCGTCCACTGCGGACCCGGCCGCGGGCACCGGCTCGGCCGGCAGGACGTCGTCGTTGACCGGCATCAGCGCGGCACGTTCCCGAAGTCCGACGGTTCGAGCAGGCCGAGGGTGTGGCCGTCCAGGTCCTTGAACGAGGTCGCGCGACCCCACGGCCGTTCCTCCGGATCGGCGACCTCGACGCCGGCCACCCGCAGCGCGGCGACGTCGGTGTCGAGGTCGGTGGTCTGCAGCTGCAAGTGCCGTGGGCCCGGCTCGATCCCGGTGACCTGCTGGTCGGTCAGCACCACGCCCGTCCGCGCCCCCTTCGGCGCGACCATCACGAACCGGCCGCCTTCGGGCGTGCGGCGGTCGACGAGCGCTTCGAAGCCGAGCTTGCCGACGTAGAAGTCCCGGGAGCGGGCGTGGTCGGCGACGGGCAGGGTGAGGAACTGCACGTGGGTGATCGTCATGCCGACGACAATAAGTAGGAGATGTCCTACGCGTCAAGCGGGCTGCCGAACCACCGCTCCAGGGCCAGCCGCAGGGCCTTGCGCTCCCCGTCGTCCGGGTCCGCCGAGCTGGACGCCCAGGCCACGTAACCGTCGGGACGCACGAGCAGCGCGGTGGCGGGCGGTTCGGCCGGCTTCCCGGCGACGACGTCGACGCGGTCGGTCCAGCCCGTCACCTCGCCGCCGAGCGAGGCGTCCGCGGTGAAGTCCAGCAGCAGCGGCCGGGCCGTCCGGGTCAGCTCGGCGAGCCGGACCCCGGTGTCCAGCACGAGATCCGGGGCCCACCGGCCGTCGAGCGGGTGGTCGGTGGCCGCGTCGTACCGGATGTCCGCGCCCGACATCAGGTCCGCGATGTGCTGCACCGTGCTCGGCTGCCGAAGCAGTTCGCCGAACAGCTCGCGCAGCGCCGTCACGTCGCCACCCGGCGCGATCAGCGCGGACTGGGCCTGGGTGTGCATGACGACGCGCTCGGCGACCGGCCGTCGTTCGCTTTCGTAGGTGTCGAGCAGCCCCGGGGGCGCCCAGCCATGCAGCTCGGCGGCGAGTTTCCAGCCGAGACCCGCCGCGTCCTGCAGGCCAAGGTTGAGGCCGGGCCCGCCGATCGCGGAGTGGACGTGCGCCGCGTCGCCGACCAGCAGGACCCGCCCGTCGCGGAACTTCTCGGCCAGCCGGGTGTTGCGCCCGCGTAACCGGCGCAGCAGGTGCGGCCCGTCGCCCTCGGGCGGCCCGAGCGGCACGTCGGCGCCGAGCACGCGGCGGGCGCTCGCGCGGAGATCGTCGAGGGTCATCGGCCGCTCGTCGTCGCCCTCGTCGTCGGCCCACTCCATGGTGCTGATCAGGGGGCCGGTGGGGAACGGCGCGTACACGAACAGGCCGGTTTGGGTGCGGTAGTGGATGAACGGCGGGATGGTGTGGCCGGCCACGCGCAGCCCGCCGGTCGCCGGGTCGGTGAGTTCGGCGGGCACGGTGGCGTGCCCGCTGAAGGACGTGGTGTGGTCCTCGGTGACCCCGGGGAAGCCGATGCCCGCGAGCTTGCGGGTGCCGCTGCGGCCGCCGTCGGCGCCGACGTGGTACCGGGTGGTGAGCCGGTAGCCGCCGTCGGGGCCGGCGACGTCGATCGTGACCGCGTCGGCGTCCTGGGTCAGGCCGGTGAGCTCGTGGCCGCGGCGGATCTCGACGCCGAGTTCGGTGGCGCGTTCGGTCAGCATCGCCGTGAGGCGCCGTTGCGGCACGCCGAGGACGTTCAGCGAGTTGCGCTCGGCGAGAGTCAGGTCGAGGCGCATCGCCCCGAAGACGAAGGCGGGTACGGGCGGGGCGATCGGGCCGGCCAGCCGCTCGTGCAGCCCGCGGCGGTCGAGGAGGCGGACGACCTGGCCGACGAGCCCGTTGGCGCGGTTCTCCTCGGTGGGCTCGGGCAACCGCTCGAGGACCAGCGGACGGATGCCGGCGAGGGCGAGTTCGCAGGCGAGCATGAGGCCGTTGGGACCGGCACCGGCGATGACGACGTCTTCCATGGCGGAACTCCTTGTGCTGGCAGGAAAAAGGCACGACGAACCAGCCCGGCGGGGTGCCGGGCCGGGCTTTTCGGGTAGCGGTCAGGTGGTGGTCAGCGCGGTTCGGGCAGGCCGGCGGCGAGCCGGCCGAACACGTCCCGCAGGAGCTCGTCCATCGGCGGCGGCGGGTCCACGCTCAGCCACCGCCGCGTGACGATGTTCAGCGCGGCGCCGACGACGCCCGCGACGAGCAACGGGTAGACGTCGTCGGCGTCGGTGCTGGTGCGTTCGGCGACGGCGAGCGCGAATTCGGCCTCGGCCGCGGCGCCGGCCTTCTGGAACTCGCCCTGCAGCGCGGGTTCGGCGACCATCAGCCGGAGCCCTTCGACCCACGCCTGGTCCGGGGGACGCCCTTCGGTCACCGGCTCACCGAGGGCGAACCCGGCCAGCGCGGCGTGGGTGATGGCCTCCCAGATCGGCTCGCCGGCCGGGCGTTCGCGCAGCGCGGCGGCGATGGCGCGGGCCCGGTCGTGGTGCCGGGCGACGATGGCTTCGCCCTTGCTGCCGAAGTAGTTGCTGAACGTCCGGGTGGACACCCCGGCCTCGGCGGCGATGTCCTCGATCCGGACGTTGTCCAGACCGCGTTCGACGGTCAGCCGGATCGCCGCCCAGCTCAGCGCGATCCGCGTTTCGTGCTTCTTGCGCTCCCGGAGCCCGGCGCGGTCGGTGTCCATGACTCAACCGTAGCGGAACTTGCCGAATCTGCAAAGTTGCTCAATCTGCAATTTCGCGCCGCGTGCCGGCCCTGCGCGAGTTTCGCGCCGCGGCAGGACTTCCGACCGGACGAGATGGCGGCCATCGATCGCTGAATCCGTCGGTCGGCGTCACACTGTTGTGTGACATCAGTCACCGGAGGTGTTGCGAGATGGTTCTGGGAGACAACGGCATCACTCAGAAGGTGGAGCCGGACAGCGGGTCAGGACGAGTGCAGGTACGGCGTGCGGCGCTGGCGAGCGCCATCGGCACGACCATCGAGTGGTACGACTTCTTCCTCTACAACACCGCCGCGGCCTTGGTCTTCCCGCACCTGTTCTTCCCCGCGTCGAGCGCGTACGCGGGGGCGATGCAGTCGTTCGCGACGTACGCGGTCGGGTTCGCCGCGCGCCCGGTCGGGGCCGCGATCTTCGGGCACTGGGGCGACCGGATCGGCCGCAAGACGACGTTGATCGTCACGCTGCTGCTGATGGGCGTCTCGTCCGGCATCGTCGGGATGCTGCCTGGCACGGCGGCGATCGGGTTCGCCGCCCCGCTGATCCTGGTGCTGCTGCGGCTGGTGCAGGGCATCGCGATCGGCGGCGAGTGGAGCGGCTCGGTCCTGCTCGCGATGGAGTGGGGCGACCAGCGCAAACGCGGCCTGCTGGGCAGTTTCGCCCAGATCGGCGTCCCGGTCGGGCTGGTGCTCGGCACGGGCGGGATGACGCTGCTGTCGGCGACGCTGTCGCCCGAGGCGTTCGACTCCTGGGGCTGGCGGCTGCCGTTCCTGGCCAGCCTGGTGCTCGTCGCGGTCGGCCTGGTGATCCGGCTGAAGATCCTCGAGACCCCGATGTTCGCCAGGCTCGTCGAAAACCGGCAGACCGCGCGCACGCCGGTGCTCGACGCGATCCGGCACCACTGGCGGGAAATCCTGCTCTCGGCCGGGGTGCGCTTCAGCGAGCAGATGCCGTTCTACCTGTTCACCAGCTACGTGCTGATCTACGTCGTGGCGCGCGGCGACTTCAGCAAGACGTTCGTGCTCAACGCGGTCCTCGCCGGGGCGGCGTGCGAGCTGGCGATGATCCCGTTCTTCTCGACGCTGTCGGATCGCTTCGGCCGCAAGCGGGTCTACCTGTGCGGGGCGGTCCTCACCGGGCTGATCGCGTTCCCCTACTTCACGGTGCTCTCCCACGGCGGGCACGCACTGGTGTTCGCCGCCGTCGTGGTCTCGTTCATCCCGCACTCGTTGCAGTACGGCCCGCAGGCCGCGCTCATCGGCGAGAGCTTCCCGACGCACCTGCGTTACGGCGGCGCCGGGCTCGGCTACCAGCTGGCGTCGGTGTTCGCGGGCGGGCCGGCGCCCCTGCTGGCGACGTGGCTGCTGCACACGACCGGGACGCCGTACGCGATCTCGGGCTACATCGTCGGGGCGGCGGTGGTGTCGGTGCTGTGCGTGATCGTGCTGAAGGACCGCTCGAAGGCGGACATCGACGACGCGAGCGTGTACCTCCGGCCGACCCGCACGGGGTGAAACGCCGTGAAGGCCACGGTCCGGGACTGAGTCCCGCACCGTGGCCTTCACGGACAACCGGGTCAGCGGCGCGGGCCGCCCTGGGGGCCGCCGAACGGGGGCTGCTGCGGGAACGGCCCGCTGCCCGGGTTCGGCTGCTGGCCACCGAACTGGCCCGGCGGCGGTCCCTGCGGCGGCGGGCCCTGGTACTGACCGCCCGGGGGCGGGCCGGCCGGGGCCTGCGGCTGGGGCAGCGGCTGGCCGCTCTGCGGCGTCGAGGGCTGCTGCGGCGCCGGCGTGACCTCCGTGCCGCGGTCGTCGTCTTCGTCCGGCTGCTGCTGGACCGGACGCGGGATCGACGGCCGCCCGGACGGCGACGCCGGGGTGCCGATCGCCGGGACCTCCTTGCGCGCCACGGCTTCCGCGGCCGCGACGGCCTCCGCGACCTTGGGGTCGCTCTTGGTCTCGAACCAGCTGGCGACCTCTTCGTCCTCGAGGTCGGGCTTGTCCGGGACGTCCTCCTTCGGCGGCTCGTACCGGAACACGCCGTCGTCGCCGGGGGCGCCGAGCGCGCGGGCGAAGCCTTCGAGGGCCTTGCCGTAGTCGCTGGGGATCATCCAGACCTTGTTCGCGTCGCCCTGCGCCATCTGCGGCAGGGTCTGCAGGTACTGGTAGGCCAGCACCTCCGGGGTCGGGCGGCCGGCCTTGATCGCGGCGAACACCTTCTCGATCGCCTTCGCCTGGCCCTGCGCCTGCAGGTACCGCGCGGCTCGCTCACCCTGGGCGCGCAGGATGCGGGACTGCCGCTCGGCCTCGGCGGCGAGGATGGTGGCCTGGCGGGCACCTTCCGCCGAGAGGATCTGGCTCTGCTTCTGGCCTTCCGCGGTCTTGATCGCGGACTCCCGCTGGCCTTCCGCGGTGAGGATCATGGCGCGCTTCTCACGGTCGGCGCGCATCTGCTTCTCCATCGAGTCCTGGATGGAGGGCGGCGGGTCGATCGCCTTCAGCTCGACGCGGCCCACGCGGATGCCCCACCGGCCGGTCGCCTCGTCCAGCACGCCACGCAGCTGCGTGTTGATCGAGTCGCGCGAGGTCAGGGTCTGCTCGAGGCTCATGCCGCCGACCACGTTGCGGAGCGTGGTGGTGGTCAGCTGCTCGACACCGACGATGTAGTTCGAGATCTCGTAGACCGCGGCGCGCGAGTCGGTGACCTGGAAGTACACGACGGTGTCGATCGACACCGTCAGGTTGTCCTCGGTGATGACCGGCTGCGGCGGAAACGAGACGACCTGCTCGCGCAGGTCGATCCGGGCGCGCACCTTGTCGAGGAACGGCACCAGGAAGGTCAGCCCCGGCGACGCCACCGTGCGGAACCGGCCCAGCCGCTCGATCACGGCCGACTGCGCCTGCGGCACGACCATGATCGCCTTGGCTACCGTGATGATCACGAACAAGGCCAGTAACACGACCACGACGATCGCTACTGTGGTGGTCAAGAGATCTTCCCCTTACCTAGTACCATTCTTGCGCGGTTGACGGTGTTCCGGGCGCCGCGGGCGGGCTCACCTCGAGCTTCAGCTCCTTCGCGGCGATGCCCCAGCGGCCGGTCGTGTCGTGCAGGACCGTCCACACTGTACGGTGCAGGTCCCCTGGTGCGGCCACGGCGCGCTCGGCGGTCGTCAAGCCCGCTTCCTGCCGCAGCGCGGTGCGGGCCAGCTGCTCGATCGCCAGTGCCGGATCGCTGATCTCGTAGGTCGCCAGCCGCGGGTCGACGACCGCGAAGGTGACTTCGAAGCCGATGAGGATCTCCGCCCCGTCGCCGGCTTCGACGGCGCGCGGCGGAGCGGACAGCACCTGGTCGCCGAGGTCGATACGGGCGCGGACCCGGTCGGCGAACGGGAGCACGAAGTGGCGGCCGGGGCGCAGGACGGTGCGGAACCGCCCGGCGCGTTCGATCACCGCGGCCCGGCCTTCGGGGACGATGACGAGCCCGAGGCTCACGGCTCGGCCGACACGACGGCGGTGGCGCCGGAGATCTCGACGACCGTGACCGGGGTGCCGGGCTGGATGGGCGGGTGGTGCTCCGAGAGGCTCCGCGCCGACCAGACGTCGCCGGCCAGCTTCACCTGGCCGGCTTCGTAGTCCACTGTGGACACGACGACGGCGCGGGCGCCGATCAGTGCGTCGATGCCGGTGCGGTGACCGGCGCCGGCGAGGAAGCGCCGCTTCAGCGCGGGCCGGACCAGCACGAGCATGCCGACGGAGGCGACGGCGAACACGGCGACGTCGATGAAGAGGTTCCCGGTGAGCACGTCGGCTCCGGCGCCGAACAGCGCGCCGACCCCCAGCATGATCAGCACGAAGTCGCCGGAGACGACTTCGGCGATCATCAGGGCGATGCCGACGATCAACCAGACCACTGCCCATGCCATGGCTTCATGCTCTCAGATCGCGCCGGTCAGCACCGGAACCGTGCTGTGTCGATTGTTACCAATCCGGCCACAGTCACGGCCGAATGGCTGAGTAGCGGCGGTGACGTGCCGTGTGGAGGGCGGCCTACTTTTGGCCGGATTGGTAACGTGACGTAACCTTCGCGTGACCTTGGACAATTCGGACATTCAGCCTTCTTCCGTCGGCTCGGTGACGAAGTCGATGAGCCGTTCCACGGCCCCGATGAGCGGGGTCTCGAGGTCGCGGAAACTGCTCACTCCGCTCAGCACACGTTGCCAGCCTTCGAAAGGTTGCCCCCAGCCGAGCGCGTCGCAGATCCCCTGCTTCCACTCGGTGCCGCGCGGGATCTTCGGCCACGCGCGGATGCCCACCGCGGCGGGGCGGACCGCCTCCCAGACGTCGATGTACGGGTGCCCGGTGACCAGCACGTTCTCGTCGCGGACGGCCGCGACGAGCCGCGACTCCTTGCTGCCGGGGACGAGGTGGTCGACGAGGACGCCGAGGCGGCGACCGGCGCCGGGGCCGAACCCGGCGATCCGGTCGGCGAGCACGTCGACGCCGTCGAGGGCCTCGACGACGACACCTTCGACGCGCAGGTCGTGACCCCAGACCCGTTCGACGAGCTCGGCGTCGTGCTTGCCCTCGACCCAGATCCTGGAGTCGCGCGCGACGCGGGCCTTCAGGTCCTGGACCTTGACCGACCCGGACGCCGAGACCTGCTTGACCGGCGCCTTCCCGGTCTTGACGGGCACGAGCGTGACGGGTTTGCCCTCGAGCAGGAACGCCGCGGGTTCGAGCGGGAAGACGCGGTGGCGGCCCTTGGCGTCCTCGAGCACGACGTTCCCGTACTCGATCTTCACCACCGCGCCGCAGTAGCCGCTGGCCGGGTCCTCGACCACGAGGCCGGGTTCGGCGGGGACCTCCGGCACCTTCTTCTTGCGGCGCGGGCCGGCGAGCACGTCGTCATAGGAATGGGGGCGCACGACCCGGCAACATAGTGCTCTCCGGCACTCCGACGGGTCATGCCACGCCGGTCAGCGCGCCAACTCCAGGACGGCATCGGTGAACGGCGTCGGTCCGCCGCGGCGCAGCGGCGAGAGCGCCAGCAGCGGGGCCAGCGCGACGCACCAGGCGCGGACGCGCTCGGCGTCGAAGTCCGCCACGTGTGGCGCCAGGGCGGCGATACCGTCCTCGATCGTGCCGCCGTCCGCCATCGGGATGAAGACCCAGTCGACGGCGTCTATCGCCGGGTCGCCGACGGCCGGGCGCGGGTCGATGGCGACCGCGCCGCGGCCGGGGCCGGCATCGAGGACGTTGGCCGGGTGCAGGTCGCCGTGGATCAGCGTGACCGGTCCGCTGGTGGCCAGCTTCATCGCCCGTTCGCGGCCCTTCGCGAGGACTTCGGCGCTCAGGTGCGCCGCGGCCGGCGACTCGCGACGACGGCGTTCGGAGAGGTCGAAGATGAACTCGACGCCCTCGGCCAGCCGCCGGAGCTCACCGGCCGGTTCGACGACGTGCAGCTGGTCGAGCAGCTCGCCGATCTGCGGCCACGGGACGGCACCGTCCAGCTGAGTGCCCGGCACGAGCCCTTCGAGCAGGATCGCGTTCGCGTCGAGGTCGGCGTCGAGCACCTGGACGACGCGGGAGCACCCGGCCCAGGCGCTCAGCCCGGTGAGCTCGAGCCGGGCGACCTCGGGGTCCGGGGTCAGCTTGAGGACTCGCAGGTCACCGCCGGGGCCGGTGCACAGCAGCGTGCGGCCGGTGTTGCCGGGCCGGGCTTCGCGGACCTCGAGTCCCCACCTCGCGGTCAGCCGGGCGACCAGGTCCGGGAGGACGTCACACCACGGTTCGGCCAGCTCCGCGCCGAAGCGGTCGACCAGCCGCGCGCGGGCGGCGTCGTCCATCAGAACAGGGGCCACGGGATCGCGCGCCAGTCGTCGCCGGGTTCGGGGAAGATCCCCTCGGCCAGCAACAGGTCGGTGCGTTCGGCCAGTGCGCGGATCTCGAACTTGGTGATGTGCTCGGACAGCGTCTCGCCGAGGCCGCCGTCGATCTCCGAGCGCAGCTTGCGCAGCTTCTCGACGGTGTCCGGCGGCACCGGCTCGCCGACCCAGCCCCAGAGGACGGTCCGCAGCTTCGGGTCGGTGTGCAGGCAGATGCCGTGGTCGACGCCGTAGACGCGGCCGTCGACGCCGGGCAGCAGGTGCCCGCCCTTGCGGTCGGTGTTGTTGACGATGATGTCGAGGACGGCCAGGTCGCGCAGCCCGGGGTGGTCGGCGTGGGCCAGCACCGCGGGCTCGCCGAGCCGGTCCTGGGCGTGCAGCACGACGCGCCAGCCGTCCGGGAGGTCCTCGGGGGCGCGGACCTCGACGAGGTCGTCTTCGCTGGTCTCGACCCACAGCTGGACCATGCCGGGGCCGAACGGCCCGTCGCGCAGCACGGTCGGCGGGATCGCGCCGAGGCCGGCGGCGTCGGCGACGATCGCGGTGGCGACCTCGCGGCCGGCGAGGGTGCCGTCGGGGAAGTCCCACAGCGGCCGCTCCCCCGACACCGGCTTGTACACGACGCGGCCGGTGACGCCGTCGAGCTCGATGGCGCAGAAGAGCGTCACGTTGGACGCGTCCACCAGGCGTCCTTCGACGTCGATGCGGCCGTGGGTGACGAGTTCGCGGGACGCCGGGTCGGCCGGGTCCGTCTGTCCCGCGGGGGTTCTCGCCATGGTCAGTCTTCGTCCGCGTCGGTGTCGCGCCGGTAGCCGTTCTGCCGGGGGCAGATGTGCCCGGTCGGGTCGAGCGGCTCCCCGCACAGCGGGCACGGTTTGCGGCCGGCGTTGACGACGCGGTCGGCGCGCTCGGCGAAGGCGCGGGCGGCGGCCGGGGTGAGGAAGACGCGGACGGCGTCCGGGCCCTCCTCGGTGTCGTCGAGCACGACCGTCTCGTCGACCTCGCCCTCGGTGATGGCGAGCAGTTCGATGACGACCGCGCTGCTGTCGGCGTCCCAGCCGAGGCCCATGGTGCCGACGCGGAACTCCTCCTCGACCGGGACCGTGAGGGGGTCCAGGTCGACGAGGTCGTCGGGGGCGTCGTCGGGGACCTCGGCGCCGAAGCGGCTGGCGACCTCCTCCAGCAGGGAGCTGAGGCGTTCCGCGAGGACGACGACCTGCTGTTTTTCGATGGTGACGCTGATGGTGCGCACGTCCTCGGACGCCTGGAGGTAGAACGTGCGATCGCCGGGCTCGCCGACGGTGCCGGCGACGAACCGATCCGGCTGGCGGAAGACGTGGATTACGCGAGACATAGCACTGTCGACCCTAGGCCACGGGCGCATGATCGGCATCCGCCGCCCCTGGGTTCGCGGGCCGCTAGCCTCGGGGGGTGTCTCGGATCTCCCCTTACGGAACCTGGTCCTCGCCCATCACCGCCGCCGAGGTGGCCGCCGCCGGTGGCGGCCCGCAGTGGCTCGACGTCGTCGGGGACGAGGTGTGGTGGGCCGAGGCGCGGCCCGGTGAGCAGGGCCGGGTCGCGCTGGTCCGGGCGGTGCCCGGCGGGACGGAGGACGTGCTGCCGTCGCCGTGGAACGTCCGCAACCGGCTGCACGAATACGGCGGGCGGCCGTGGGCGGTCGCCGACGGTGTCGTGGTGTTCACGCACTGGGCCGATCAGCGCGTGTACGCGTTGAGCGAAACCGGAGTGGTGCCGCTCACGCCGGAGCCGTCCCCGCCCCAGAGCGTCCGCTACGGGGACCTCGGGACCGGGCGGCCGGGCGAGGTGTGGGCGGTGCGGGAGTGCAGTGTCGGGCCGCGGCCGACCGACGTGGAGCGGGAGCTGGTGGCGATCGCCGTGGACGGCGGGGCCGAGCGGGTGCTCGGCGCGAGCCACCGCTTCCTCAGCGGGCCGAAGCTGTCGCCGGACGGGCGGCACGCGGCCTGGTTCGGGTGGGACCACCCGGCGATGCCGTGGGACGGCACCGAGCTGTGCGTGGCTGAGGTGGCCGCGGACGGGTCGTTCGGGCCGCACCGGGTGCTGGCCGGCGGCGTGGACGTCTCGGTGTGCCAGGTCGAGTGGGAGACGCCGGGGACGCTGCTGGCGCTGCTCGACCCGGGCGGCTGGTGGAACCTGCACCGGGTCGGGCTCGACGGCTCGGTGGCGAACCTCGCGCCGGTGGAACGAGAGCTGGGCGGGCCGCTGTGGAAGGTGGGCTCGCGGTGGTTCGTCCCGCTCGGCGGCGGCCGGCACGCGGTGCTGGCGTCGGGACGTCTGGCGGTGCTCGACGAGGCGGACGGCTCGGTGACGCCGGTGGCGGACGAGCTGACGGCGTGGTCGTCGACCGGGCTCGCGGCGCACGGCGGCGGGGTCGCCGGGGTGGCGGGCGGCCCGGTCCGCGAAGCCGCGGTGGTGCACGTCGCGCTGGACAGCGGAGCGGTGACGGACCTGACGCCGCAGCCGGAGCTGCCGGCGGAGTACCTGCCGGTGCCGCAGGATCGGGTGTTCACCACGGCGGACGGCGAGACCGTGCCGGTGGTGCTGTACCTGCCGGCCAACCCGGACTTCGCGGCGCCCGAGGGAGAGCGCCCGCCGTTGCTCGTGCACGTCCACGGCGGCCCGACCGGGCAGCACTTCCCGGTGCTGAACCTGGAGATCGCGTACTTCACCAGCCGCGGCATCGGGGTGGCGGCGGTGAACTACGGCGGGTCGACGGGGTTCGGGCGGGCCTACCGCGAGCGGCTGCGGGAGCAGTGGGGCGTGGTGGACGTCGCGGACTGTGTCGCGGTGGCCGAGGCGCTGGTGGCGGCCGGGCTGGCCGACGGCGACCGGCTGGCGATCCGCGGGGGCAGCGCGGGCGGGTTCACCGCGGCGGCGTCGCTGACGACGACGAAGACGTACCGGGCGGGCACGGTGATGTTCCCGGTGCTGGATCTGGCCGGGTGGACCGGCACCGAGGGCGACACGCACGACTTCGAGTCGCGTTACCTGGACGGGCTGATCGGTCCCTTGCCGGAGACGCGGCAGAGGTACGTTGAGCGGTCGCCGCTGGCGAACGCCCGGACGCTGGCCGGGCCGGTGCTGTTCCAGCAGGGCCTGGAGGACCGGATCTGCCCGCCGGAGCAGGCCGACCGGTTCGTGGCTGGGCTGGCCGGGCGCGGGATTCCCCATGCCTACCAGCGGTTTCCCGGGGAGCAGCACGGGTTCCGGCAGGCTGCGACGATCGTGGCGGCGCTGGAGGCCGAATTGTCCTTCTACGGCCAGGTGTTCGGGTTCGCGACGCCGGGTGTGGCGCGGCTGGAGCTGTCGCGGTGAGGCCGCCGCGGTTGCGGGCCGGCGACACCGTGGCGTTGGTGGCGCCGGCCGGTCCGGTGCCGGCGGACCTGCTGGAGAAGGCGTTGCCGGTGCTGCGCGGCTGGGGCGTCGAGGTGCGGGTCGGGCCGTGCGTGCGGGCGGATCCCGGATCGCCGCCGTACCTGTCGGGTCCGGACGCCGCGCGGGCGGCGGAGTTCACCGAGGCGTGGCTGGACCCGGGGGTGCGGTGCGTGCTGGCGGCGCGCGGCGGCTACGGCGTGCAGCGGATGCTGGACCTGGTCGACTGGGCGGCGCTGCGGGCCGCGGGTCCGAAGGTGCTGGCCGGATCGTCGGACGTCACCGCGTTGCACCGGGCCGTGAACGTCCACTTGGGACTGTCCAGTTTGTTCTCCCCGATGCCGGCGAGCGTGTTGTTCGACGACTTCGCGGTGGAGCACCTGCGGCGGTCCCTGTTCGACCCCGAGCGGAACCTGGTGGTCCGCGGGGGTTCGGCGCTGGTGCCGGGCCGGGCTTCGGGGGTGCTGACGGGCGGGAACCTGTCGTTGCTGGCGGCGGGGATCGGGACGCCGGAGCAGGGTTCGGCGCGCGACGCGGTGGTGCTGCTGGAGGACGTCACCGAGAGCGTGTACCGGCTGGACCGGATGCTGACGCAGTTGCTGCGCAGCGGCTGGTTCGCCGGGGTCCGCGGCGTCGTGCTGGGTTCGTGGGCCGCGTGCGGCGACCCGGCGGACATCCGGGCGCTGCTGCTGGACCGGCTGGCGCCGCTGGGGGTGCCGGTGCTGGGCGAGTTCGGGTTCGGGCACGTGGCGTCGTCGCCGACGCTGCCGCTGGGGGTCCCGGTGACGCTGGACGCGGACCTGGGCACGCTGGTGTTCGACGCTCCGGCGCTGACATGACTCCGGAAGAGGCGCGGGACCGGTTCGCCGCGGAGCGGGTGGCTCGGTTGGCGACGGCGTCGGCGGCCGGGGTTCCGCACCTGGTGCCGGTGACGTTCGCGGTGCGCGGCGACACGGTGGTGTTCGCGGTGGACCACAAGCCGAAGTCGACGACGTCGCTGCGTCGCCTGCGCAACATCGCGGAGAACCCGGCGGTGTGCTTCCTGGCGGACGGCTACTCGGAGGACTGGTCGCAGCTGTGGTGGGCGCGGGCGGACGGGGTCGCGCGGGTGGAGCCGCCGGGTGCCGAGCCGATCTCGTGGCTGGTCGCGAAGTACGAGCAGTACCGGGAGCGGCCGCCGGAGCACGCGGTGGTGGTCACGACGATCCACACGTGGAGCGGCTGGGCGGGCTCGGCTTGAAAGCCGTGAATGTCGCATTGAGGGACATAGAGTCCCTCAATGCGACATTCACGGACTTGGGCCAGCTCTAGTCGCGGAGGAACTTCTCCGGGCGGCGCCAGGCGTCGATGATCCCCAGCGGGTCCGGGCGCAGCAGGGACGCCGCCGAGTACAGGCTGGCCACCACGACCAGGGCGATGAACCACCAGTCGTAGAGGGCCTGCTCCCCCGTCGGGTAGTACACCAGTGTCACGAACACCGAGACCGCCACCACGACGGCGAGGTGCCGCGGCTGCCACTTGAACGCCGACAGCAGCACGAAACCCCAGGTCAGGTACCACGGCAGGGTGGGCGGCATGAGGATCGCGACCGCGAGCAGGGAGATCCCGGCCCGGTAGACGGCTTCGGTGCCGCCGCCGCGGCCGAGCCACCACTGGCGGGCGCCGATGCCGATCAGCAGGAGCATGCCCGCGGCGCGGGCGACCGTCACGAACGGCGACACCTGGACGTCGACGATCAGGTGGACCAGGTTGTAGAACACCTCGCCGATGCCGGTGGGGATGTTCAGCCAGTTCGCGATGAGCTGCGGGGCCTTGAGCCCGGACCACCAGCCGAGGTTGAGGGAGCCGAGCGAGATCCAGGTGCCGGCGACGAACACCGGGAGGAACAGCCCGACCGACGCCGCGCCGGCGCGCAGGAAGTTGCGGGCCTTCGACTCGCCGGGGAGGTGGTTGGCCCAGATCCAGACGAGGAACGGCAGCGCGATCGCCGCGGTCGGCTTGATCAGCATGCCGATGGTGACCAGGACGATCGCGAGGACGTGCTTGCGTTCCAGTGCGGCGAGGACGCCGATGGTGAGGAACGCGAGCATCATCAGGTCGTTGTGCGGGCCGCCGAAGAGGTGGATGACCATCATCGGGCTGGCCACGGCGAGCCACAGCGCCACCGGGAGCTTGCCGCCGAGGTGCTTCACCAGCCGCGGCAGCGCCCACAGCGTCCCGGCCAGGCCGGCGAGCAGCACGACGCGCATGAGGATGACGCCGAGGATGAGGTTGTCGCCGGTGGCGGCGACGACGCCCTTGGAGATCAGCAGGAACAGCGGCCCGTACGGGGCGGGCGTGGTCTGCCAGAGCGGGTGGACGTTCTGCACGACCTCCGGCAGCACGTCGAGCTCGGCGGGGCCGTTGGCGTACGGGTCGAGGCCGTACAGCAGCTGGGCGCCCTGGCCGAGGTAGGAGAAGACGTCGCGGGTGAACAGCGGCGGCGAGACCAGCAGCGGGGCCATCCAGCAGCCGGCGGCGACGAGGATGGGACGGCTGCCGATGCGGCCGGCGAGCACGTACCGGCCGAGCCGGACCCAGGCCCACACGACGAGGCCGAAGCCGGTGTAGAGGACGGCGTTGGCGAGCATGCGGCCGTGGCCGTAGCGGACCCAGGACAGCGGGCCGTGGCCGAGCACGGGGTCGGAGATCAGGATGCCGCCGGCGCCGAGCGCGGCGATCATGAGCAGGGTGCTCCCGACCGTGCCCATCGCGATCGTGCGGTACGGGAACCGCGAGGGCACGCGGAGCCGCTCGGCCAGTCCGGCCGAGGGCGTCTGTGCGGGGTCGGTGGTGGTCGCCATTTCCGTTCGGAGGTTACACACCGCGCTGCGGCGAGGTTTCCGCAGTCTCAGGTTCCGACGGTCCGGCGCTGGGCGGTGCCGCCGGGCAGGGCGGCCAGCAGGGACTTCGTGTACTTGTGCTGCGGGTCCAGCAGGACCTGTTCGACCGTCCCGGTTTCGACGAGCTCGCCGCGGTACATCACGGCGACGCGGTCGGCGATGTTCCAGGCCAGGCCCAGGTCGTGGGTGATCACCAGCGCGGCGAGGCCGAGTTCGCGGCGCAGCCGCAGCAGCAGCGCGAGGATCTCGCCGCGGACGGACGCGTCGAGCGAGGCGACCGGCTCGTCGGCGACGATCATCGAGGGTTCGAGCGCCAGTGCGCCGGCGATGACGACGCGCTGGCGCTGCCCACCGGAGAGCTGGTGCGGGAGCCGGTCGATGTACTTCTCGGCGGGCCGCAGTTCCGCGGCTTCCAGTGCCCGGTGGACGACGGCGCGTTCGTCGGCCAGCCGGTGGATCCGCGGCCCCTCGGCGACGGCCTCGTACACGGTGTGGGCCGGGTTCAGCGCGCTGGTCGGGTCCTGGAGGACCAGCTGCACCTGCCGTCGGTAGGCCTTGAGCCCGGCGCCGCCGGACGGGACCGGTTTGCCGGCGTAGCGGACCACGCCGGAGTCGGGTTTCTGCAGGCCGAGCAGGGTGCGGGCGAGGGTGGTCTTGCCGGAGCCGGACTGGCCGACCAGGGCCACGATCTCGTCGCGGGACACCGTGAGGTCGACGCCGGCGACGGCGTCGATGCGTTTGCCGGTGCGGTCGCGGAACGACACGCGCAGGTTCTCCGCGGCCAGCAGGGGCTCCCCGGCCGGGGCGCGGTCCTCCCGTTCGGGCGGCAGCGGGCCGGCGGTGGCCGGGGCAAAGCGGGACACCGGATCGCCGACCGTCGGAAACGCCGCCGCGAGCGCCCGGGTGTGCTCGTGCTTCGGCGCGGTCATCACCTCGGCGCTGGGGCCTTCTTCGACGATCCGCCCGTCGTACATGACGGCGATGCGCTGGCAGGTGGCGGCGAGCACCGACAGGTCGTGGCTGATCATGATCAGCCCGATGTCCTGTTCGGCGACCAGCCGGGCCAGCAGGTCGAGGACCTGGGCTTGGACGATGACGTCGAGGGCGGTGGTCGGCTCGTCGGCGATGATCAGCCGGGGCGAGCAGGCCAGCGCCATGGCGATCATGACGCGCTGCTTCTGCCCGCCGGACAGCTCGTGGGGGTAGGCGCCTGCCCGGCTCGCGGGCAGGTCGACCTGGGTGAGCAGGTCGGCGACGCGGGCGTCGACCTCGGCGTCGGTGGGCGCTTTGCCGCCGGGCGGGTGGAGCCGGATCGGTTCGGCGATCTGCTCGCCGATCTTGCGGACCGGGTTGAGCGCGTGCATGGCGCCCTGGAACACCACGGACGCCTCGGCCCAGCGGACCGCGCGCAGGCGCCCCCACTTCATGGCCGTGACGTCTTCGCCGCCGAGGACGATTTCGCCGGTGATCTTCGCGGTGCCCGGCAGCAGCCGCAGCACGCTCATCGCGACGGTGGACTTGCCGGACCCGGATTCGCCGGCGACGCCGAGGGTGCCGCCGGCGTCGAGGGTGAGGTCGACGCCGCGCACGGCGGGGACGTCCTGGTCGCCCACGCGGTAGGTGACGGCCAGGTCCTTGAGCTGCAGCAGCGGGGTCACTTCTTCAACCTCGGGTTGAACACGGTCTCCAGTCCCCGGCCGACCAGGGTGAAGAAGAGGACGACGAGCACGATGGCGATGCCCGGCGGGAGGACGTTCCACCACGCGCCGCGGCTGATCGCGCCGTTGTTGAGCGCGCTTTCCAGCACCAGGCCCCAGGTGACGGAGTTGGGGTCGCCGACGCCGAGGAACGACAGGGTCGCGTCGGCGATGACGGCGTTGCCGACCACGAGGGTGGTGTTGGCCAGGACCAGGGGCATCACGCCGGGCAGGACGTGCTTGCCGATGATGTGGAGGTGGCCGCCGCCGAGGGCGTGGGCGCGTTCGATGTAGGGGCGGCTCTCGATGGTGAGGGTCTGGGCGCGGACCAGCCGGGCGGTGCTGGGCCAGGCGGTCAGCCCGATGGCGACGATGATCGTGCCGACGCCCTTGGGCAGCACCGCCGAGAGCGCGATCGCGAGGATCAGCGACGGCAGGACCAGGAAGAAGTCGGTGAACCGCAGCAGTGTCGCCGAGACCCAGCCGCCGAAGTGCGCGGCGGTGATGCCGATGAGCGTGCCGATGACGACCGACAGCAGGGCCGCGGAGAACCCGACGAGCAGGGAGACGCGACTGCCCCAGACCGTCATGAGCAGCACGGACCGGCCGAAGTTGTCGGTGCCGAGCCAGAAGTCGGCGTTCGGCGGGCTGAGCGGCTGCCCGGTGGCCTTGGTGACGTCGAGGTCGCTCTCGTCGCTGACGAACGGCAGCAGGAGCGCGACGACGACGGTGGCGCCGAGCAGGACGAGCCCGGCCAGCGCGGCGCGCTGGGCGGCGAATTCGCGCCAGGTTCTGACGATCGACGCCCGGCGGCGTGCCCACGCGATCTGCCGGGGTGTCTCGGCGGTGGTCATGAGGTACGCACCCTCGGGTCGAGCACGCGGTAGAGCAGTTCCGCGAGCAGGTTCATCAGCACGACCGCGCTCGCCAGCACGGTGAAGACGCCCTGCAGCACCGGCAGGTCGGGGCCGTGCAGTGCGTCGTAGGTGAGCTGGCCGAGGCCGGGCCAGCTGAAGACGGCCTCGACGGTGACCGCGCCGGCGACGACCGAGCCGATCTGCATGAACACCAGCGTGGTGGTCGGGAGCAGGGCGTTCGGGACGGCGTGGCGGCGGCGCACGAGGTCGTCGCGCAGGCCCTTGGCGCGGGCGGTGGTGAGGTAGTCGGCGTTCATCTCCCCCAGCAGCGACGACCGCATGATCAGCATGTACTGGGCGTAGAACACCGCCAGCAGCGTCACGCACGGCAGCACCAGGTGGTGCAGGACGTCGAGGGTCTGGGAGAGGACGTCGGGCGCGGCGTCCGGGGAATGCATGCCGCGGCTGGGGAACAGGCCGTTGGTCACCACGAGCAGCATCAGGCCGAGCCAGAACTGCGGGACCGACCACAGGGTCAGCGCGATCCCGGTCTGGGTGCGGTCGAAGAGGCTGTCGCGGCGCCAGGCGGCGCGGATGCCCAGCCACAGGCCGAGGATCACGGCGAGCAGAGTGGCGCTGCCGACGAGCAGGATGGTCGGCCAGAGCCGCTCGCCGATCATGTCCGCGACCGGTCGGCCGTTGTTGAGCAGCCGGGACTCGCCGAGGTCGCCGTGCAGCAGGCCCCAGAAGTAGTTGCCGAACTGGACGAACACGGGCTTGTCGACGCCCATCTGCTCGCGCAGCAGGGCGAGCTGCTGCGGGCTGGTGGCACGGTCGCGCGTCATCGCCGCGACGGGGTCGCCGGGCAGCATGCGGAAGAGGAAGAAGAACAAGACGACCACCAGCACGACGCTGATGAGCGCTTCGACGAGCTTCTTGAGGACGAACCGGGCGGTGCCGGTCCCGCCGCGGTGCTCGCCCGCATCAACGAGCACCGCGGCCTGGTCGGGCGTGGTCATGTCTTACTCGCGGTCTTCCGCCGACTTGCCGCGACGGCCGAGCATGACGCCGCCGCCGACGAGGACCACCACGACGACCGCGCCGATGACGATCCAGAGCACGGTGTTACCGCTGCCGCTGCTAGCGGTGTCGGTCGCGCCCACCGGGGTGGCGCCGTAAACGCCCCAGTAGCCGGTCTGCTCGAGGATGGCGCCCTTGGGCTGCGGCTGGGTGGTGAAGCCGGCGAACTTGTCGGAGCGGTAGGCCTCGAGCGCGTTCTGGTAGTCGAGCACGATCGTCGGGAACTGGCTGTAGAGCCGGGCCTGCGCCTGCTTGACGTACCCGGCGCGCTTGGCGTCGTCGGTCTCGGTGAGCTGCTTCTTGTAGAGGTCGTCGTACTGGGCGTCGCAGAAGAACGTGTCGGTGCTGCCGCCCTTGCCGTCCGGGCTGGGCCGGGCGGCGCAGGTGTGCAGCGACAGCGCGTAGTCCGGGTCGGGGTTGGTGCCGTAGCCGCCGATGGCGAGGTCGTACTTGCCGGTGGAGGTGCGGTCGGACAGCTCGTCGTCGGAGACCAGGTCCTGCTTGACGGTGATGCCGATGTCCTTGAGCCAGCCGGTGACGTACTGGGCGACGCCCTGGTCGTAGCTGCGGTTGGCGTGCCCGGTCAGGCGCAGTTCCAGCTTGGCGCCGCCGGGGGCGGTGCGGACGCCGTCCGGGCCCTTGGCGTAACCGGCCTGGTCGAGGGTGGTGTTCGCGGCGGCGAGGTCGAACTTGACCTTCTCGGTGTCGCTCGGGTCCCAGTGGTAGGCGGTGTAGATCGCGGGCACGACGCCGCCGCCGACCTGGCCGAGGCCCTTGAGCACCTTGTCCACCACGGTCTGGGTGTCGACGGCCTGGGTGATGGCCTTGCGGACGTTGATGTCCTTGAGCACCGGGTTGCCGTCACCGATGATGTTGTTGGCGTTGTCGGTGACGCCGAAGTTGATCGAGAGCTCGTCGTAGCGGCGGCCGGGCGCGGCGTTCGTGGTGATGCCCTGCTGGCCCTGCAGCGCGGCGAACTGGTTGGGGTTGAGCCGGTTGATGACGTCGACTTCGCCCTGCTTGAGCGCGTTGACCGCGGCCTCGGTGTCCTTGAACTGCAGCAGCTGCAGCTCGTCGACCTTCGGGGCGCCGCGCCAGTAGTCCTTGTTGGCCTTGAGCTTGACGT
The DNA here is from genome assembly GCF_040682715.1 of Amycolatopsis sp. NPDC051128. NCBI lineage: Bacteria > Bacillati > Actinomycetota > Actinomycetes > Pseudonocardiales > Pseudonocardiaceae > Amycolatopsis > Amycolatopsis sp. NPDC051128. The sequence goes on from NZ_JBFBBN010000003.1 coordinate 143,235, forward strand.
ACTCGTTCGGCTTGTACTCGGTGACCTGGAACGGCCCGTCGGAGACGCCGGCGATGGCCAGTTCGTCGGTCTTGGGGTCCTTGAGGTCCTTGACCGGCTCCCAGATGTGCTGGGGCACGATCGGCACGTCGAGCAGGTTCATGTTGACCTGCACGGTCTTGGTCTTGATGACGAGGGTGGTGTCGTCGGGCGCGGTGACCGTCTCGAAGTTGCCCACGTAGTTGCCGTTGGCGGTGCGGGCGTTCTCGTCGGTGAGCATGCGGTTGAAGGTGAACGCCGCGTCCTTGGCGGTCACCGGCTGCCCGTCGCTCCACTTGACGCCGCCGCGGATCTTGAACGTCCAGGTGAGCTTGTCCGGCGACGGGGTCCAGGACTCGGCGAGGGCGGGCGAGGCCTCGGCCTTCTCCGCGTTCGGGACGGTCAGGAACTCGTAGGTGAACCGGCCGATCTGGGTGGAAGCCGAGAGCACGGCGGTGAAGGGGTTCAGGTGGTCGATGCCGGTGGTCAGCGCGACCCGGAGCACCTTGCCCTGCTGCGCCTGTGCGGGCACGGCGAGCGGGATCGCGGCCAGGGCCGCGACGGCCGCCACCGCTCCCAGACGGCCGACTCTGCGTTGGAACTGCACCAAAAACCACCCCATCGTTCGCAATGTGAGCCTCCCCAAGGACGAGAAGTAACCACATACCGGGACAACCGCGCAATATGTGGCCGCCTCGGCAGGTGTCCGATCGTTATCGATCGCCAATCGTGACGCTGCGTGACAACCGGAAGGCGGCATTCCGTGTTCGCGGCCCGGACGGCCTGGCTAGAGTGCCCGGCATGCGCATCCTGATCTCGGCGGACATGGAGGGCGCCACCGGCGTCACCTGGACCGACGACGTCGTGCCCGGATCGCCGCAGTGGGACCGGTTCCGGCGGCTGTTCACCGGCGACGTCAACGCCGTGCTGGCCGGGCTGTACGAGGCCGGGGCGGGGGACGTGCTGGTCAACGAGGCGCATTCGTCGCAGCGGAACCTGTTGCTGGAGGACCTCGACCCGCGGGCGCGGATGCTGACCGGGCGGCACAAGCCGTTGTCGATGATGCAGGGCGTCGACTCCGGCGTGGACGGCGTGGTGTTCCTCGGGTACCACGCGGGCGCCGGGTTCGACGGGGTGCTGTCCCACACGTACCTGGAGAACCAGATCACCGGGGTGTGGCTGGACGACGTCCCGGCGAGCGAGGGCCGGTTGAACGCGGCGATGGCCGCGGAGTACGGCGTCCCTGTCCTGCTCGTTTCGGGTGACGACAAAACGTGCGACGACGCGCGTGATTACGCTCCGGAGGCGGAGCTGGTGCAGGTGAAGGAATGCGTGAGCCGGTACGCGGCGATCTGCCTGCCGCCGGCGCGCACGGCGGAGCTGCTGACCAGCGCGGCGGCCGACGCGCTGGCGCGGGCGGGCCGGGAGGAGCGGCAGGTCGGGTCGCACCGCATCGAGGTGGAGTTCGACGCGAGCCACCTGGCCCAGGCGACGGCGGTGATCCCGACGGTGGAACAGATCGGCACCCGCCGGGTCGGCTTCGACGCGGTGAACATGACCGAAGCGATGAAGGCGTTCAAGGTCGTCACGGCGATCGCGGCGGGGGCGGTGCAGGGTATCTATGGCTGATGTGGTTGAGCTGTGCGCTGATCTGATCCGGTTCGACACCACCAACCGCGGCGGGGGTGACGCCGAGGGCGAGCGCCCGGCCGCCGAGTACGTCGCGGCGTTCCTCGACGGCCTGGGCATCCCGTCGAAGATCCTCGAAGCCGCGCCCGGCCGCGCGAGCGTGATCGCCCGCGTTCCCGGCACCGACCCGTCGCTGCCCGCGCTGCTGGCACAGGGGCACCTCGACGTCGTCCCGGCGGACGCCGCGGACTGGTCGGTGGCGCCGTTCGCCGGTGAGATCCGCGACGGTTACCTGTGGGGCCGGGGCGCGACCGACATGAAGGACTTCGTCGCGATGGTGCTCGCCGCCCTCGCGGGCGGAGTGCGGCCGCGGCGCGAGCTGGTGCTGGCGTTCGTCGCCGACGAAGAGGACCGCGGGGACTGGGGCGCGCACTGGCTGGTCGCCGAGCACCCGGAGCTGTTCGAGGGCTGCGCGGCCGCGATCAGCGAGTCGGGCGGCTACACCTACCACGTGCCCGCCGCGGACGGCCGCGACGTGCACCTCTACCCGGTCGGCACGGCCGAGCGCGGGACCGCGCACCTGCGCCTGACCGCCCGCGGCCGGGCCGGGCACGGGTCGCGTCCCAACCACGAGAACGCCGTCACCCGCCTGGTCGGCGCGCTGCACCGGATCGCCGCGCACCGCTGGCCGGTGGAGCTGACGCCGACGGTGCGGGCGTTCCTGGAGCGGACCGGCGCGGCGCTGGGCGTCCCGGTTGATCTGTCCGATTTGGACGCTGTGGACGAGATGGTGACCGCGCTCGGTCCGGCGGGCGCGCTGGTGGTGCCGACGGTCCGCAACAGCACGACGCCGACGATGCTCGACGCGGGTTACAAGGTGAACGTCATCCCGTCGACGGCGACCGCCCAGGTCGACGTGCGGGTGCTGCCGGGAACCGAGGACGCGCTGCTGGCCGAGCTGGACGGGTTGCTCGGCGAAGGCGTCACGCGCGAGTTCGTCGCGCGCCAGCCGCCGGTGCAGGCGCCGGTGGACTCCCCGTGGTTCGACGCGATGGCCGCCGCGCTGCGCGCCGAGGATCCCGAAGCCGTGGTGGTGCCGTACTGCCTGGGCGGCGGCACCGACGCGAAGGCGTTCGCGAAGCTGGGCATCGACTGCTACGGCTTCGCGCCGTTGTGGCTGCCGAAGGGCTTTCCGTACCGGGCGATGGCGCACGGGGTGGACGAGCGGGTGCCGGTGGAAGGGCTGCACTTCGGCACCCGGGTGCTGTCCCGGTTCCTCGAAAGCTGCTAGGGCACCAGGACCAGCTTCCCGGCGGCTTCGTCGTTCTCCATGTACCGGTGGGCCGCGACGATGTCGTCCAGGCCGACGACGCGGTCGATGTGGGGGAGGTACCGGCCGGCCTCGACTTCGCGGACGATCCGCTGCAACACGGCCGCGCCCGCCCCGCCCTTGAGGTCGTCGCTGTGGAAGGCCGTGAGCTTGGTCCCGGACGGGATCTTCGCGATCGGTTCGAAGTCCGGGATGATCCAGCCGCTGAGCGAGCCCGCCACGCACACCGTGCCGCCGCGCCGGACCAGACGCAGTGAGTCCGCGGCCGTGTCCGCGCCGACCAGATCCAGCACGTAGTCCGGGCCGTCGGGCCAGACCGAGCGGACCGTCGGCCCGCCGTCGTCGACGAGGACGCGGTGGACGCCGGCCGCGGTCAACGCGCTGATCTTGCTTCGGCTCCGGGTCGTGGCGGCGGTCTCGACGCCGAGGCCGCGCGCGATCGACGCGGCGGCCAGGCCCACCGACGAGGTTCCGCCGCGGATCAGCAACCGGCGTCCCGGCATGATCCCCAGCGCGTCGAGCGCGCCCTGCGCGGTCAGGTACGTCTCGGGCAGCGCGGCCACCACCTCCCGGGGCAACGTGGTGGTGACCGGCATCAGCAGCGGGTTCGGCAGCAACGCGTACTCGGCATAACCGCCGTCGAACTCCCGCCCCATCTCCCCCATCACCGCCGCCACGGTCGTCCCTTCCGGCAGCCGGGGGTCGGTCGAGGCCGCCACGGTGCCCACGCATTCGATCCCGAGCACCCGCGGGAACCGCACGGTGGGCGAATGTCCTTGCCTGGTCCTCAGTTCCGACCGGTTCAGGCCCGCGCCCTCGACTCGCACCAGGCTCCAGCCGGCCCGGACCGCCGGCACCGGCAGTTCGCGGATCTCCAGCACTTCCGGGCCACCCGCCCGGACACAAACCGCCGCTCGCATCGTCTTGCTCATGCGTCCACTGTCGCCGGATCGGCGGGCGGCCGACCACCGGTAGAATGCCATGTTATGCCCATTGGCCGCCAAGATCCTTCGTCGTCGCGGATCTGGCCGTCCGGCGGCGTGCACCTGTGGCCGTCGGGCGGAACGAGCCCGGGGCACGCCCATCCACGGGGGCACCTGGTCTACGCGGCCCGCGGTGTCCTGTCCGTGCACACCGAAGACGGGACGTCGATCGTGCCCGCCAACCGGGTCGCCTGGACGCCCGCGGGGTTCACGCACTACCACCGCGCCCACGGCCACACCGACATGCGGATCGTGTTCCTGCCGGCGGCCCTGGCGCGGCTCGTGCCGAGCCGGCCGGCCGTGTTCACCGCCTCCGGCCTCGCCCGCGAAATCCTGCTCGCCCTCACCGGCCCCGGCGACCACGACCGCGCCGCGGACGCCCGCCTTCGCCGGGTTCTCGTCGACCAGCTCCAGGAAGCCCGCGAGCAGCCGTTGCACCTGCCGGAACCCCGCGACGACCGGTTGCGGGCCATCGCGCGGGTGCTGTACGAGAAGCCCGGGGACACCACGCCGCTGGCCGAACTCGGGCGGGCGATCGGCGCCAGTGCCCGCACGCTCAGCCGGCTGTTCCACGACGAGCTCGGCATGACCTTCTACCAGTGGCGCACCCAGCTACGCGTCTACCACGCGCTGGTCCTGCTCGCCGACGATCACGACACCGCCCACGTGGCCCACGCCTGTGGCTGGGCGAACCCGAGCCACTTCATCGCGGCCTTCACCGCCGTCGTGGGCACGACCCCCGGCCGTCACCGAACCGCTCAGCGCGTGAAGGTGGCCCAGTAGCGGGCGCCGCCGCGGATGGTCTCCAGGCTCACCAGCCGGACGCCGTCCTGGGCGACGGACTCGATGTCCGCGCGGCTGAACGGCCACGGCGGGCTCTGCCAGTTCTCCATGTCCATGTTCTCCTCCGCGACCTCGCACACCAGCGCGGTTCCGCCCGGGGCGAGGAACCCGGCCAGCGACGCCACCGCGGCGGGCCGGAAGTCCCGGGGCATCGCCTGGACGTTCATGATCTCCACGATCAGGTCGAAGGCCTGCCGCCACTCCCCCGGCGGGTTCAGCAGGTCCGCCACCACGTAGTCCACTGTGGACGTGGGGAAGCGGGTGCGGGCGGCCTCGATCGCGGTCGAGGCGACATCGAACGCGGTGACGGCCCAGCCGGCCGTGGCCAGGAACTCGGCGTCGTCGCCGAGGGCGCTGCCGACGACCAGTGCGCGGCGGCCCTCGCCTGGGCTCGCCCAGGCGGCCAGCTCCACGTTCGGCACGTTGCGGGCCCAGGGCAACTCGGCCTCGCCCCGTGCGGCGGCGGTGTAGAGCTGTTCGAACCACCCGGTCGGGTTTCCCTGGGCGAGGGAAGCGCGGGCGAGTACACGGTCGGCGGGTTCCGGCGTCGTCATGATCGCGACCCTAACGACAACGCCGGACCCGCGTGACCGGTTTTACGGCGCGACCGGCCCCGGGATCGCGTACAGCTTCTCCCCGGCCCAGCGGACGACGTCCCGGACCGGCGAGGTCGGCGGGGCGGGGCGGAAGTTGGCCGCGTCGTCGACGCTGCCGGTGCCGTCGTAGACCGCCCGCTGCGGGTAGGCGAACACCGGCCGGGTGCGGGTGACGTTCCCGTCGGCGTCCCGGCCGGTCGCGGTCACCCGTGTCGGCGCGGTGCCGCGTTCCACCCAGGCGACCAGCTCGCGCAGCGGGTCGAACTCGGTGATCGTCGTGCCGCCGCCGCAGTGGTAGAGCGACGGGACCATGAACAACCGGGCCCAGTCCTGGGGACGGCCCTGGGTGAGCCGCTGGTAGTAGTCGAGCGTGCCGGTCGGCGGGATGGCCTGGTCGGCCCAGCCGTGCCAGAGCACGAGCTTGCCGCCGCGGCGCTGAAACGCCGAGAGGTCGAGGCTCATCGCGTTGTAGCGGACGCCGACCGGGGTGAGCCGGTCGAACTCCCGCTTGGTGAAGGCGAAGGTGTCGACGGTCGACGTCGGCGCGCCGATCGGGTAGCCGAGGTAGCGGAGGTAGTTGTCCGCCAGGCCGCGGGCGAAGGCGACGCCGCCGGTCTCGGGCACTCCGATGATCCAGCCCGCCCAGGACAGCTCCGAGCCCGGCTGCTCACCACCGGGGTAGAGCAGCGTGCCATGGCCGTCGGTAGGCGGCGAGTAGAGCTTGCGGGTCGCGGCGACCTGGGCCGGGGTGAGGCACGCCGGGCTGTCCGCGCCCGGGCAGGCCAGCGTCGCCGGGTCGAAGTGGCAGGCACGGGGGTCGTCGAGCTGGCCGTCGGTGAGCCCGTCGAGCCGGTCGCAGGCGGCGAGGACGGCGTTGTGCAGGGCGGGCAGCTTGGCCGCGGTGAGGATCGGGCTGCCGTCGGCGGCGGTGTTCACCCGCGCGAGCCAGACCTGGAACTCGAGCAGCGGGCCCCAGTAGTTCGCGGGCGCGCCGGCGACGATGCCGTCGAAGTCCGCGGGGTAACGCTGGGCCAGCAGGAGACCTTCGCGGCCGCCGTCGGAGCAGCCGGTGAAGTAGGACTTCTTGGGCGCGGCACCGTAGAACGCCTGGATGATCGCCTTGGCGGCGCGCGAGACGACGTGGGGTCCCCGGAACTCGAAGTCGTCGCGCGCGGCCTGGTTGTTCGCGCCCCAGCTGCCGTCGTCGACGACGGCGGGGGTGCGCCCGACATGGCCGTCGTCGGTGGCGGCGACCGCGACGTCACCACCGTGGGGCAGGCCGCAGTCGGCGAACCGCGGCGGGGTGATCAGACCGCAGAAGCCGCCGCAGCCGTACTGCAGGTAGCGCCCGGCGTAGGTCTTGGTGGGCAGCCGCAGCTCGAACTGGACGGCGGGCTCGACGTAGCCCCGTACGCCGCAGTACTCGGGATCGGTGCCGGTCGCGGCGACGACGGCCGCGGAGGTGACGTGCGTGGCGGCGCCCGGGAGGGCGAACCCGCGGACCAGCTCGCCGCAGGCGAGCACCGGCCGAACGGGCGAATCCGCCGCGGCGGTGGCGGTTCCCGCCACGAAACCGGTCGTGGCGAGCGCCATGGTCACGGCCGCGGTGAAGATCTTCAATGGTCTCATCGGTCCCCCGTTTTCCGCGTTGTCCAGTTCTGGTCAGGTTTGCCGGGCGGCCTTGACATCGATGTCACCCGCGCGCTTCCCTTCCTTGGCGCCGCCGGTCCCCGCCCGCGGTGCTGCTGATTCCGCCCTCCAGAGCTTGGAGCAACGATGCCCCGAAGCGCCAGACCGCCGGTCGTTTTTCTGGTGACCGCCGCCGTGGTCGCCGCCGGCCTGGTCGCCGTCCCCGCCGCCTCGTCCGCCGCCGAAGACGCCCTTCCCGCCGATTTCTCGTCCTCCTTCGAGGCGGGCGACGCGCAGCCGACGTGGACCGACACGGTCGACACCGACGCGGCGGGCAAGCCGCGCGCGTCCGGCATCAACGGCGCGAACGGCACCGCCATCCCCGGCGACATCCGCGGCAAGGTGACCGAAACCGGCGCCAGCAGCGAGAACAGCAGCGGCGGCGAGGTGGTGTCGAACCTCGTCGACGGCACGACGGACACGAAGTGGCTGTCCTGGGACCCGACGGCGTGGGCGCAGATCTCGCTGTCGGAGGCCACCTCGATCACGCACTACGCGATTTCCTCGGCCAACGACTTCGACAACCGCGACCCGAAGGACTGGACGCTGCAGGGCTCCAACGACGCCCTCGCCTGGACCGACCTCGACAAGCAGACCGACCAGGCGTTCACCGCCCGGTTCCAGCGGAAGGACTACCGGCTGGCTGCGCCGAGCGCGCCGTACAAGTTCTTCCGGCTGAACATCACGCGCAACAACGGCGGGCCGATCCTGCAACTGTCGGAACTGCTGCTGGCCAACGACGAGCCGGCGCCGCCGCCGCTGCCGAACATGCGCAGCTTCACCGACTCCGGCCCGACCAGCGGCTACACGAACAAAAACCGCGTCGGCTTCACCGGGCTCAAGGCGTTCCGCTACTCGGGCAGCCAGACCGCGACCGGGCACGGCTGGTCGTACAACAAGGTCTTCGACGTCGACGTCCCGGTCGTGGCCTCCACCGAGCTGTCGTACAAGGTGCAGCCGCAGTTCATCACCGGTGACCTCAAGTACCAGAGCACCAACGTCGCGATCGACCTGGTCTTCACCGACGGCACCCGGCTGCGCGACCTCGGCGCGACCGACCAGTACGGCTTCCCGCTGACGCCGGAGGGCCAGGGCGCTTCGAAGGTGCTCTACACCAACCAGTGGAACCTGGTGCGCTCGGCGATCGGCACGGTCGCCAAGGGCAAGACGATCGACCGGATCCTGGTCGGCTACGACAACCCGGACGGCCCCGGCTCGTTGCAGGGCTGGCTGGACGACGTGAAGATCTCCGCCACGCCGACCCCGCCGGCCAGCACCCGCCCGACCGACAACGTGCTCACCACGCGGGGCACGATGGCCAACGGGACGTTCTCCCGGGGCAACAACTTCCCGGCGACGGCGGTGCCGCACGGGTTCAACTTCTGGACCCCGGTGACCGACGCGAACGCCGATTCGGGCGACGTCCGGTGGATGTACAACTACAGCACCCAGAACAACGAGCAGAACCTCCCGGAACTGCAGGCGTTCAGCGTCAGCCACGAGCCGAGCCCGTGGATGGGCGACCGGCAGACCTTCCAGGTGATGCCGTCCGCGGCCGCCGGGGTGCCGGACGCGAACCGCGACGCCCGGGCGCTGGCGTTCAAGCACGACAACGAGACCGCTCGCGCGCACTACTACGGCGTGCGGTTCGAGAACGGGATCAAGACCGAGATCACCCCGACCGACCACGCGGCGATGTTCCGGTTCTCCTTCCCGGGCAGCGACTCAAGCCTGATCTTCGACAACTACAAGAACCAGGGCGGGCTGACGCTCGACACGGCGAACGGCACGCTGTCGGGCTTCACCGACGTCAAGAGCGGCCTGTCGGCGGGCGCGGGGCGGATGTTCGTCTACGCCACGTTCGACAAGCCGGTTTCCGCGGGCGGGAAGCTCACCGGGCAGGGCCGCGACAACGTCACCGGGTACCTGCGGTTCGCCGCCGGCGCCGACAAGACGGTGACCATGCGGATCGCGACGTCGCTGATCAGCGTGGATCAGGCGAAGAAGAACCTGGCGCAGGAAATCGCGCCGGCCGCGACGTTCGACTCCGTCCGCGACGCCGCGCAGCGGGCCTGGGACGACCAGCTGAAGGTGATCGAGGTCGAGGGCGCGTCGAAGGACCAGCTCACGACGCTGTACTCGAACCTCTACCGGCTGTTCCTGTACCCGAACTCCGGGCACGAGAACACCGGCACACCGGAGAAACCGGTGTACCGGTACGCGAGCTTCGTCTCGCCGAAGACCGGTGCCGACACCCCGACACAGACCGGCGCGAAGATCGTCGACGGCCAGACCTACGTCAACAACGGCTTCTGGGACACCTACCGCACCACGTGGCCGGCGTACTCGCTGCTCACCCCGGAGATGGCCGGGAAGATGGTCGACGGGTTCGTGCAGCAGTACCGGGACGGGGGCTGGATCTCCCGGTGGTCGTCGCCGGGGTACGCCGACCTGATGACGGGCACCAGTTCGGACGTCGCGTTCGCCGACGCCTATCTGAAGGGCGTCCGCAACTTCGACGTCAAGGCGTCCTACGACGCGGCGCTGAAGAACGCCACCGTGACCCCGCCGAACAACGCGGTCGGCCGCAAGGGCGTCGACGAGGGCATGTTCCTCGGCTACGCGCCGAACACCGCCGACCACGGGTTCTCGTGGTCGATCGAGGGCTACGTCAACGACTTCGGCATCGCGAACCTGTCGAAGAAGCTCTACGACGAAGCTCCCGCGAGCGACCCGCGCAAGCAGGAGTACCTGGCCAACTACGAGTACTTCACCAGCCGCGCCCAGCAGTACGTGAACCTGTTCGACCCGGGCGTCGGGTTCTTCCAGGGCCGCGACGCCGCGGGCAAGTTCAGCCGATCGCCGCAGGACTACGACCCGCGGGTGTGGGGCATCGACTACACCGAGACCGACGGCTGGGGCATGGCGTTCTCCGTGCCGCAGGACGGGCAGGGCCTGGCCAACCTCTACGGCGGCAAGGCGGGCCTGGCGAAGAAGCTGGACGCGTTCTTCGCCGACCAGGAGACCGCGAACTTCCCGGGCTCCTACGGTGGGGTGATCCACGAGATGCGGGAGGCCCGCGACGTCCGGATGGGCCAGCTCGGCCACTCCAACCAGGCCTCGCACCACACGCTCTACATGTACGACTACGCCGGTCAGCCGTCGAAGACGCAGGCGAAGGTCCGCGAGGCGCTCTCGCGGCTCTACACCGGTAGCGAGATCGGGCAGGGCTACGCGGGCGACGAGGACAACGGCGAGCAGTCGGCCTGGTGGACGTTCAGCGCGCTGGGCTTCTACCCGCTGCAGATGGGCAGCCCGAACTACGCGATCGGGTCGCCGCTGTTCAAGAAGGCGACGATCCACCTGGCCGGCGGCAAGGACCTGGTGATCAACGCGCCGAAGAACAGCGCGAAGAACGTCTACGTCCAGGGCGTGAAGGTCAACGGCAAGGCGTACTCCTCGACGTCGCTGCCGCACGACCTGATCGCGCGCGGCGGCCGGATCGACTTCGACATGGGCCCGAACCCGTCGTCGTGGGGCACCGGCCCGAACGACGCGCCGAAGTCGATCACCACGGGTGACGCGGTGCCGGCACCCCTGCACGACGAGACCGGGCCCGGCAAGGGCACGCTGTCCACTTCGGACGGCTCCGACGCGGCGGCGCTTCTCGACAACACCTCGCGCACCCAGGCCGCTGTCACCGGCGCCGTGCAGTACCAGCTGAACAACACCGACGAGGCCGTCACGCACTACACGCTGACGTCCCAGACCGGTGCGGGCGACCCGAAGAGCTGGACGCTGAAGGGCTCCTACGACGGCAAGACCTGGGCCGTGGCCGACCAGCAGGCGAACCAGGCGTTCAGCTGGCGGCAGCAGACGCGGGCGTTCAAGGTGGCCAACCCGGCGCACTTCGCCTACTACAAGCTCGAGGTCACCGCGACCAGCACCGGCGCACCGGCGTCGCCGGCCGAGTTCGAGCTGCTGGGCAAGCCGGACGCGGCCTGCACGAAGACGATCACGGGTGCGTCCGGTCCGCTGTCGGTCGCTTCCGACACGGTGTGCCTGCAGGACGCGACGGTGTCCGGCCCGGTCACCGTCGGTCCCGGCGCCTCGCTGGTGGTGCGCGGCGGTTCGATCAAGGGCCCGCTCGCCGCGACCGGCGCCGCCCAGGTGGTGCTCAACCGCACGAAGGTGGGCGGCCCGGTGGCCATCACCGGAGTGAGCGGGCAGGTGTCGATCGAGCTGACCGACATCGCGGGCCCGGTCGCGCTGACCGCCAACCACGGCCCGGTGCTCACCTCGAGCACGATCGCCGGCCCGCTGGCATGCGCGGTCAACTCACCCGCTCCGACGGACTACGACCTCCCGAACACCGTCCGCGGTCCGGCCGCCGGGCAGTGCGCGAAGATCTAGTCCGGTAGTTCGCGGCGGCCTCCCCACCAACCCGGCCAGGGGCCCGGCAAAGTCTCTTGGCGAGGGGTTTCTTGGTCGCGAATGACTCATTCGCGACAGCAGGCCGAGTGGGGAGGCCGCCGCCGTGTCGTCCACGCAGGTACGCGTGCCGCCGGGGTCCGGTCCGATCGGACGACACGCGTACCTGGACGGACGGCACGGGGTGCTGGGCGCGATCCGGCGGTCGCGCGGGCTGGGCCGTTCGGCGGATACGGTGGGCGCATGTCCGACGCCGCGTTCTTCTCCTCCTTCGAAGCCGGCGACCCGCAGCCGGCGGATCCCGCGCTGCGGGTCGGCAGCGGCCCGGACCGCTCCCCCACGGCCAAGACCGGCGTCGGCTTCACCGGGCTGCGTGCCCTTCGCTACTCCGCGCGGCCCGAGGCCGTCCTGTTCGAACTCGACATCCCGGTCACCGACCGGACCGAGCTGTCCTATGTGGTCTTCCCGCGGTCCGATGGTGAGATCCCGGCCTACCACGCCACCCACGTTAGTCTCGACGTCGAGTTCGCCGACGGAACTTCGGCCGGCTTCGCCCCCGAAGACGACAAGACGCTCTGGGTGGACCAGTGGAACCTCGTCCGCCGCCCGCTCGGGGCCTTCGCGGGCCGGCGGATCAGCCGGATCGTGCTGCGCACGGCGTCTCCGGGCGGGGAGATCACCGGGTGGATCGACGACGTCCGCGTCGCCGAACGCGCCGATCTGCCGCGCGAGCCCGTCGACTTCGTCCGGACCACCCGCGGCACGCACTCGAGCGCGGACTTCTCCCGCGGCAACACCTTCCCCGCCACCGCCGTGCCGCACGGGTTCAACTTCTGGACCCCGGTCACCGACGCCGGCGTCACCAACTGGATCTACTCCTACCACCGCCACAACAACGCGGAGAACCAGCCGGCCCTGCAGGCGCTGGCGCTGTCCCACCAGCCGAGCCCGTGGATGGGCGACCGCCACACCTTCCACGTCATGCCCGGCACCGGCCCGGTCCAGCCCCACCGCCCCCACCGCGCCCTGGCCTTCTCCCGCGACGACGAAACCGACTCGCCGCACCACTACGGCGTCCGGTTCGCCAACGGGATCACCGCCGACCTCGCGCCGACGTCGCACGCGGCGATCCTGCGGTTCACCTTCCCCGCCAAGCACGGCTGGCTGCTGTTCGACAACGTCGGCAACCGCGGTGGCCTGCGCCTGAACGCCGACACCGGTGTCGTGACCGGCCACACCTGGGTCCGCAGCCGCCTGTCCGCCGGGGCGCGCCGCATGTTCGTCTACGCGGTGACCGATACCCCGGCCACCAACGGCGCCAAGCTCCGCCGGCGTCCCTGGCGGCGCGTCTCGGGCTACTTCGAGTTCGACGGCCCCGGCGTCACGCTGCGGATCGCGACGTCGCTGATCAGCCTCGCCCAGGCCAAGCGCAACCTCGAGCTGGAGATCCCCGCCGGGACGACGTTCGAGCAGGTCCGGGACCAGGCCCGTGAGCTGTGGCAGGACCTGCTCGGCCGCGTCGAGGTCGAAGGCGCCACCGAGGACCAGCTCACGACGCTGTACTCGAACCTCTACCGGCTGTTCCTGTACCCGAACGTCGCGCACGAGAACACGCCGAAGGGCATCCGGCACGCCAGCCCGGTCCGGCGCCGGTGGTGGCCGAGCACCCGCACGCGGACCGGCGCGAAGGTCGTCGACGGCGAGCTGTACGTCAACAACGGCTTCTGGGACACCTACCGCACCACCTGGCCCGCATACGCGCTGCTCACCCCGGCGCGCTGTGGCCGGATGATCGACGGCTTCGTCCAGCAGTACCGCGAAGGCGGCTGGATCTCCCGGTGGTCGTCACCGGGGTACGCCGACCTCATGACCGGCACCAGCTCCGACGTCGCGTTCGCCGACGCCTACCTCAAAGGCGTCCGCGACTTCGACATCGAAGGCGCCTACGACGCCGGTCTCAAGAACGCGACCGTCACCCCGCCGCACCGCGCGATCGGCCGCAAGGGCCTCGGCCGGTCGATCTTCCTCGGCTACACCCCGGCGTCCGTCCACGGTGGACTCTCCTGGGCACTCGAGGGCTGCGTCAACGACTTCGGCCTCGCCAACCTGTCGGAGGCACTTTCACGTGAAAGTGCCGCGCCGCGAGCCCGGACGTATGCCGAGTACGCCGCCTACTTCCGCGAGCGCGCGAAGCACTACGTCCACCACTTCGACCCGGAGATCGGCTTCTTCCAGGGCCGCCACGGCGACGGCCGCCGCCGGTTCGCCCCCGATGGCTACGACCCGGCCGCCTGGGGCGGCGACTTCGTCGAGACCAACGCCTGGAACACCGCTTTCTCCGCACCCCACGACGGTCCCGGCCTCGCCGCCCTCCACGGCGGCGCCGCCGGCCTCGAAGCCAAGCTCGACGCCTTCTTCGCCACCCCGGAGACCGGCCGCAGACCCGGCGCGTACGGCGGCCTGATCCACGAGATGACCGAAGCCCGCGACGTCCGCATGGGTCAGTACGGCCACTCCAACCAGCCCTCCCACCACATCCCGTACGTCTACAACTTCGCCGGTGCGCCGGCGAAGACCCAGCGGGTCGTGCGCGAAGTGCTGCGGCGGCTCTACCTCGGCAGCGAGATCGGCCAGGGCTACGCGGGCGACGAGGACAACGGCGAGATGTCCGCGTGGTGGGTGTTCAGCGCCCTCGGCTTCTACCCGCTGTCGGTCGGCAGCCCGCACTACGCGATCGGCTCACCCCTGTTCGAGAAGGCCACGGTGCACCTCGGCGACGGCAAGAGGCTCGTCGTCCACGCTCCCGGAAACACCGACGAGACCGTCTACGTCCGCGGGCTCACTGTCGACGGCGAACCGCACGACACCACGACCATCGCCCACGCCACCCTCGCCGGCGGCGCCGAACTGGTCTTCGACCTCACGACCGAACCGACCGGCTGGGGCGCCCCGCCGCCGCCCGCCGAACACCCGGAACCGATCGAAGACCTCACGGGCACGGCGACGAGCTCCGACGGCAGCAAGGTCGACGCGCTGTTCGACGACACCACCGGCACCCAGGTCACCTTCCGCGGCGCCACCCCGGCGATCGAGTTCACCGTCACCGGCGAACCCCGCGAAGTCACGATGTACACGCTCACCTCCGGCACCCGCCGCGGCGACCCGAGCGCGTGGATCCTCGAAGGCTCCGACACCGACGGCGACAGCTGGGCCACCCTCGACGAACGTCACGACGAGCTGTTCCGCTGGCGCCGCCAGACCCGCCCGTTCGTCCTCGCCGCCCCGGCCGCGCACACCCGCTACCGGCTGCGGATCACCGCCGCCCGCGGCCGCCGCGTCACCCTCGCCCAGTGGGAGCTGCTCGCCCGATGAACTTTCGCACCGCTATCGTCGACAGGCTCGCGGCGGCCGACCCCGGCCTGGTCCGGCTGCGGCTGGCCGGCTCCGCCGTCCTCGGCATCGTCCTCGCCGTCGCCGCGCTGCTGCCCGCGCACGTGCCGCTCACCGTCATGCTCGTCGGCGCCATCGCCGCGATGATGACCGCCTTCACCGTCAACGACCCCACACCGGGCGGCCAGGCCGTCACCCTCGTCCTGGCGTTCCTCACCGGAGCCGCGTCGATCACCGTCGCCAGCCTCGGCTCGGCCCTGCCGCCGCTCGACAGCGTCGTCTTCGTCCTGCTGATCTTCGTCGCCGTCTACGCCCAGCGCTTCGGCGCCCGCGGCACCGCGCTCGGCTCGATCGGCTTCTTCCTCTTCTTCTTCCCGATGTTCCTCCAGACCCACCTGGCGCAGGTTCCGCAGCTGCTGATGGCGCTCGCCGTCGGTGTCCTCGCCAACGCCGTCGTCCGGTTCGTCCTGTTGCGGCACAACGCCGAAGCGGAGTTCCTGCGGGTCCGCCGCGCCTTCCGCGCCCGCCTCGCCACGGTCGTCCGCGCCACCGAGGCCTACCTGGGGGTGAACGGCAGCGAACGCACCCGGAAGCAGCTCCGCTCGGCGATCGCGCGGCTCCACGAGTGCGTCCTGCTCATCGAGGACGCCGCGCCCGACGTTGTCGACGCCGGCGCCGCCGACCGGCTGCGCCGCCGCGCCATCGAGGTCGAGCTCGCCGTCCAGTGGCTGGCCATCACCGTGCAGCGCACCTGCTCCGACGAACTCACCGCCGAAGTCCGCGACGACCTCATCGCCCGGCTCGCCCGGTTCCGCGCGCTGATGGAACGTGACCCGCGCGAGCTGCCGCTGATCAGCCGGACCGGCGAGTTCAGCCGCATGCTCGTCGAAGGCAGCCGCATCGACGAACACGCCGCGCCCGGCGACGGCGTCCGCAAAGCGCTGGCCGAGCTCGCCCTCGCCGACGACCGCGCCCAGCGCGCCGCCGCCCCCGAGTCCGCTCCGGAATCCCTCGAGGACCCCGGCGAAAACGCGCCGACCCCGAAGTTCGCCTACGACAACCGGACCCGCAGCGCCATCCAGGCCGTCGTCGGCGGCGGGCTCGCCGTGGTCGGCGGCCAGCTCGTCTCCCACCAGCGCTGGTACTGGGCCGTCCTCACGGTCTTCGTCGTGTTCATCGGCGCCTCCAGCGCCGGCGCCACCTTCGTCAAGGGCGTCCGCCGCCTCGGCGGCACCCTCATCGGCATCGTCGGCGGCGTCCTGCTCGCCGCGGGAGTCGGCGGCAGCACCGCCGCCACGCTGGCGCTGATCCTGGTCTGCGTGTTCGGGATGGTCTACACCGCCCGCGTCTCCCAGGTGGTGATGGCGTTCTTCGTCACCAGCATGCTCGGCCTGCTCTACAGCCTGCTCGGCACGTTCAGCCTCGAGGTGCTCTGGATCCGCGTCGCCGAAACCGCGGTCGGCGCCACCGCGGGCATCCTCGCCGCGGTCGTGATCGTCCCGGTCCGCACCCGCTCGGTCATGCTCGACGACATCGCCGAAGTGCTCGACGACCTCGAAGACTTCCTCGTGCGCACCCGTGGGCTGCTCGCCGGCGAAGAGAACGTCAACATCATCGAGCTCTCCCGCGACCTGGACCGCTCGGTCGAACAGGTCCGCGCCACCATCGAACCGCTGACCCACCCGGTCAACCTCCGCAGCGCCCGCCGCGACTACGGCTGGCACGTGCTCACCACACTGGAAACCATCGCCTTCCGGGCCCGCCATGTCGCCGCCCGCGCCCAGCCCGGCCAGCTCACCGGCGCCGACGCCGATCGCCTGCGCCTGTTCACCGGGCGGCTGCTGGCCAACATCGACGTCCTCCGCAAAGCCCTGGAAGCACCGGGTGGCCCCACACCCGGCACCCTCGTGCGCGACGACGGCACCCCCGTCTCCGACCGCGTCGAGCAGGCCGAAACCCGGGCCGTCCTGTCCAGCCTCAGCCACCTCGACGAGGCCCTCGTCTCCCTTGGCCTCGTCTTCGGCGTCCAGGCCACCGACCCGCGGGCCCCCGCGAAACAGTGACCGGCCGAGGCGGCGCGGCTCTCTCGCCGCGCCGCCCCTCTCCACCTCCGGTCAGCCTGAGCCGATCACGGGCAGGACAACCACGCGAAGTGGTACGTCGTGGTGATGCTGCCGTCGGTCGAGTCCATCGTGACGTAGCTCGTCGTCTTCTTCGGATCCGACGTTCCCGCCGTGGCCCGCAATTCCGTGTTGATGTTCAGGTTGCGTTCCTCGCCACACGGCTTGAACGCGATCGCGCCGACCTCCGTCGTATCGGTGAAATGCCAGTCGTCTTCGAACGGCCCGGTCAGCGGGTGCTGAACATAGGCCGTCGGGGAATTACCCTGGAAATAGTAGTTTGCTCTTTCCAGCCCGGTCGCACCCCGTTCCAGGTGGGCGAATCCGCGGTAGTCCGCCTGCGCGATTCCGTAGGTGAACCCCTGCGGCACGTGCACCCGCAGGCCGATCTGGCAGTTCTTCCTGGCGTCCAGCGGGCCGGCACCGACCCCGACCAATGCCGTGTAGGCGCTGTATGTCACGGTGAACGCCGTGTTGTCCTGCGAAACGGCCACCGCGGACGTGCCGAGCGGGCAGCCCGTGCCGATGGCGTTCACGACGTCGATGACGATTTTGTCGGGCGGCGGAGGAGTGTTCCACGAATGCGGGGCGACCACAGAGGACAGCGCCATTACGGCAGCAACGACCGCAGACAGCATCGGAATCCTTCCCAATACATTCAAATTGGGGACGGGGGCCGGACCATGGTAGCGAAAGGATCATGGAAGCAAACCCCGCTGAACGGAGCAACGCGCCGTAGTCGTCCCACCACGCAACATTGCTCACGTTCCAACAAATTCGACATGTGCACATTCCCGGTGGCTGTGAACAAATTACCGGGAAAACGATTTCGCGCCGCCGGTCCGCCCGGTCACCGGCACGATCACCCCCGCGACGTCCGGTCAGTCCAGTTGGCCGGCGACCCGCCCGAGCGTCTCGACCCCCGCGATCGACCACGGACCGGCCGTGATCACCACCGCGTGGTCGATCCCCCACGCGGCGAACTCCGCGCACCGGCCCGCGAACGACTCCGCCGGCTCCCCGGGCGAGAGCCGGGTGCTGATGGTCTTCTCGATCTCCCCGTACGGCCGCCCGGCCTCCTCGCAGTGTCGCGCGAGGACCGCCAGCTTGTGCCGCACCGTCGCGCCGCCGTCCGGGACGTCGAACACGTTGCACGCGTCGGCGTACCGGGCGACGAGCCGGAGCGTCTTCCGCTCCCCGGCCCCGCCGATCAGCACCCGCGGCCGCCGCACCGGCGGCGGATTCCCGATTGGACGTTCTAGGCGGTAGTGCTCACCTTCGAACGCCGAGTCGTCGCCCGCCCACATCCGCAGCGCCAGCCGGATCGTCTCCTCCATCCGTTCGAACCGCTCGCCCACCGGCGGGAACGGCAGGCCCATCGCCCGCGCCTCGCCGTCGTGGTGCCCGATGCCGATCCCGAACCGGGCCCGCCCGCCGGACAGCACGTCCAGCGTCGTGACCGCCTTGACCAGGAGCGCGGGCGGCCGGAACGTCACCGCCGAGACCATCGTGCCCAGCCCGATCCGGCTGGTCCGGCCGGCCAGGAACCCCAGCGTCGTGTACGCCTCGAGCATGGCCGCGTCGGCGGTGCTGTGCGGGTCGGCCTGCAGCAGGTGGTCGGCGACCCACAGCGTGTCCAGCCCGGCGTCCTCGGCCGCCACGGCGACGGCCACCAGCTCGTCGGTCAGCTTGTCCGGCCACGAGAAGTCCGTGACCCCGATGCTCAACCGCATGATCTTGCCCTCCCGCGTCCGCGTGAGCAGTTCCCGGTCGTGGCGCTCATCGCCGCTCTCCCTGGGGCGCGAACGGCGGCGGCCCGCCGATGGGGCTCAGGTGGATGCTCGCCAAGCGCCAGCGGTCCCCGTCGCGGACCAGCACGTGCGTGGCGCGGAACCGGCCGCTCGCCGGGCTTCCCTGATGCTTCGCGACCTGCTCGTGCACGCCGACCGCGATCGCGGCGCCGCCGAAGTCGCGCACCTCGACGTCGGACCAGGCCAGCTTCTCGGTGACCAGCGCGCCGCTGTCGTAGCGCGCCAGCCACTGGTCCCGGTCCAGCACGAAGCCCAGCGGCCCGACCAGACGGAAGCCGTCGGCGGCCAGGCCGGCCAGTGCTTCGGTGTCGCCGCGTTCCTCGGCCGCGGCCCAGACCCGGCCGAACTCGCGAACCTGCTCTTCGGTGCTCATCGGATTCCCCTTTCGTTCGATGCCTCAACGTTAGGAGTCTAACCGTTAGATGTCAAACGCTTAGACCTCTCGGCATCTGCGGTACGGTCTCCCCGTGCCACCACCAGTCACCGCCCCCATCGGCGTCGTCCTCGCCCGCACCGCCAAAACGGCCGCCCGCGCCTTCGACCAGGCGCTCGCCGCCGCCGGCGGCTCCCAGCCCGTCTGGCAGATCCTCATCTCCCTCAAGACACAGCCCGCCGCCAACCAGCGCGAACTCGCCGACGCCGTCGGCATCCAGGGCGCCACCCTCACCCACCACCTCAACGGCATGGAGACCGCCGGCCTCGTCACCCGTCGCCGCGACCCCGAGAACCGCCGAGTCCACCTGGTCGAACTCACCGACGACGGCGAAAAGCTGTTCCACCAGCTCGCCACCGCCGCCATCGCCCACGACCAGCGCATGAGGAAAGGCCTGTCCGACACGGAGATCGCCCAGCTCGCCGACCTTCTCCACCGGCTCGCCGCCAACGTCGCGGACGCTTAGCCCGCCCATCGGAACGGCCGGTTCGGCGGACTGGGCTTTTGTGGGCACCGCGCTTGACTCGACCTCATCGCCACCGGACGCAAGTCGACCGAGATCCGCGTCAACGACTCAAGCCGTCGCAAGATCAAGGAAGGCTCTCTGAGCCGGTTCCGCTGCCAGGGTGACCAGGTTCTCGCGCGGGTGACCCGAGTGACCCGCTACGCGACCTTCGACGAGATGTTCGACCACGAAGAGATCGCTTCGGTCAACCCCTCGCCACCCGCGCCGAGCAACTCGCCAACATCCGCCAGATCTACCCACCCGAACGCGAAGCGCTGGGCGTCGTCGCGATCGGCATCGAACTGGTCGACCCACCCCGACCGCACCCCGTGACCGGATCGATCCAGCGAGAGTGACTGGACGCACCCGGACGGCGACCACGAGGAGGGATAGGCTCACTGCACTAGCCAAAGTCGTCTCAAGCTGGAGTACCGCAATGACCCAAGCCCCTGTCAACGTGACCGTCACCGGCGCGGCCGGCCAGATCGGCTACGCGCTGCTGTTCCGCATCGCGTCCGGTCAGCTCCTCGGCCAGGACGTCCCGGTGAAGCTGCGGCTCCTCGAGATCCCGCAGGCGGTCAAGGCGGCCGAGGGCACCGCCATGGAGCTCGAGGACGGCGCGTTCCCGCTCCTGGCCGGCACCGACATCTTCGACGACCCCAAGCAGGCCTTCGAAGGCACCAACGTCGCCCTCCTGGTCGGCGCCCGCCCGCGCAGCAAGGGCATGGAGCGCGGCGACCTCCTCGAGGCCAACGGTGGCATCTTCAAGCCCCAGGGCGAAGCCATCAACGCCGGCGCCGCCGACGACGTCAAGGTCCTCGTGGTCGGCAACCCGGCCAACACCAACGCCCTCATCGCCCGCTCGCACGCCCCCGACGTGCCGGCCGACCGCTTCACCGCGATGACCCGCCTCGACCACAACCGCGCCCTCGCCCAGCTGTCCAAGAAGCTCGGCGTACCGGTCACCGAGATCAAGAAGCTCGCGATCTGGGGCAACCACTCGGCCACCCAGTACCCGTCCGTCCAGCACGCCGAAGCCGCCGGCAAGGGCGTCGAGGTCGACCAGGCCTGGCTGGAGAACGACTTCATCCCGACCGTCGCCAAGCGCGGCGCCGCGATCATCGAAGCCCGCGGCCTCTCCTCCGCCGCTTCGGCCGCCTCGGCCGCCATCGACGACGTCTACACCTGGGTCAACGGCACCCCGGCGGGCGACTGGACCTCGGCCGCGGTCGTCTCCGACGGCTCCTACGGCGTCCCCGAGGGCCTCATCTCCTCCTTCCCGGTCACCGCGAAGAACGGCAAGTACGAGATCGTCCAGGGCCTCGAGATCAACGACTTCTCCCGCGCCCGCATCGACGCCTCCGTCGCCGAACTCGTCGAAGAGCGCGACACCGTGCAGAAGCTCGGCCTCATCTGAGCCCGCTCCGGCACTTCAAGGGCCACCGTCCGGCTTGGACGGTGGCCCCTCTCGCCCTGGCCCTGCTGGCCTGGGGCGAACTGGAACACTGGCGCGCCTCCCGACGCCGGCTCGGCCCCGGCACCACCGCCCGCGGGACGAGCGAAGCCGTCGTCGTACTGGGCTACCGCAACCGCGGCAACCGGATCAACGCGGTGAACCGCTGGCGCGTCCGCGCCGGACTGCGCTCACTCGACGGCGCCGGAGCCCGGCTCGTCCTGAGTGGCGGCCCGGCCGCCGGCGGCCGCCCGGAAGCCGAACTGATGGCGGCCCACGCCCGCGGGAAACATCGCTACCACGGCCCGCTGAGCCTCGAAACCGAGAGCCACAGCACCTGGGAAAACGTCCGGAACGTCATCCCGCTGCTCGGGGACGTCGACCGCATCAAGATCGTCTCCCACTCCCTGCACGCCGAAAAGGCCCGCGCCTACCTGTGGCGGCAGCGCCCCGACCTGGCCACCCGCCTCGTCCGTGCCCAGGACTACCGCCCCGGCGAATGGCTGCTGGCCAAGCCGGCCCTCGCCCTGCTCGGCCGCCGCAACCTGCGCCGGCTCGAAGCGGACCGGCACCGGACCTGATCGCCCGGAGCGAACTCCGCACGCTCACAGCGAAACCTCACCCCACACCGGATCCCGGGCCCTACCGTCGGGCCCATGACCCTCCTCGCCGTACCCGACCTGCAGGCACCCGGCTCGTCGCCCAACGACACCGTCTACGAACAGCTCCTGCGCGACCGCATCGTCTTCCTCGGCTCCGAGGTCAACGACGAAGTGGCGAACCGGATCATCGCCCAGCTGCTCCTGCTCGCCGCCGACGACCCGGCGAAGGACATCACCTTCTACATCAACTCACCGGGCGGCTCGGTGAGCGCCGGCCTCGCGATCTACGACACGATGCGGCTGATCAAGCCGGACGTCTCGACCTGGGGCCTCGGCTTCGTCGCCTCCATGGGCCAGTTCCTGCTCTCCTCGGGCACCGCCGGAAAGCGCTACCTGCTGCCGAACACCCGGATCGTCATGCACCAGCCGTCGGCCGGGATCAGCGGCGCCGCCACCGACATCGCCATCCAGGCCGAGGTTTTCGGCAAGATGAAGCGCCGGATCGCCGAGATCACCGCGCGCCAGACCGGCCAAAGCGTCGAACGGATCACCGCCGACGCCGACCGGGACCGCTGGTTCGACGCCGACGAAGCACTCTCCTACGGTTTCATCGACCACATCGTCACCAGCGAGCAGGGTTGACCCCCGGGCTCTGTGCGTTTTTTTGAGTGCGCGGAACGACTCGCGGGGCAGGTTTCAAGAAAACCTGCCCCGCGGTATAGGTCGTTATACAGTTAGAGAACTCAGACTCCGGTGAGGCCGCGGCGGGTGAGCAGTGGCTCGATCTCGGGGTCGCGGCCGCGGAAGGCCCTGAACGCGTCCATCGGGTCGATGCTGCCTCCCCTGCCCAGCAGGGTCCGGCGGAAGTGGTCGCCGTTGTCCCGGGTGAGGCCGCCGCTCTCCCGGAACCACTGGACGGTGTCGGCGTCGAGGACTTCGCTCCAGATGTAGGAGTAGTACCCGGCGCTGTAGCCGCCGCTGAAGATGTGCGCGAAGTAGGTCGTGCGGTAGCGCGGCGGGATCGCGTCGACGGCCACGCCGGCCTTCACCAGCGCGTCTGTCTCGAACCGCTGCACTTCCGCCACCCGGTCGTCGACGCCGAGGCTGTGCCAGGCCTGGTCGAGCAGCGACGCGGCGAGGTATTCGGTCGTGGCGAAGCCTTGTCCGTACTGCTGGGCGGCGAGGAGCTTCTCGACCTGTTCCGCGGGCAGCGCCTCCCCCGTCTCGTGGTGCTTCGCGTAGTGGGCCAGGACTTCCGGCCACAGCATCCACATCTCGTTGACCTGGGAGGGGTACTCGACGAAGTCGCGGGGCACGTTGGTGCCGGAGAACGTCGGGTAGCGGACCGCCGAGAGCAGTGCGTGGAGGGCGTGGCCGAACTCGTGGAACGCGGTGACGACCTCGTCGAAGGTGAGCAGGGTCGGCTCCCCCGCCGGCGGTCGGCCGACGTTGAGCACGTTCACCACGACCGTCCCGCGGTCCAGCAGCCGGGACTGGTCGACGAAGGTGTTCATCCAGGCGCCGCCGCGTTTGGCGTCGCGGGTGTAGAGGTCGAGCAGGAACAGCCCCAGCGGGGCGCCGTCGGCGTCGAAGACCTCGAAGGTCCGGACCTCGGGGTGGTACTTCGGCAGGTCGTCGCGTTCGGTGAAGGTGAGGCCGTAGAGCTTGGTCGCGGCGAAGAAGACGCCGTCGAGGTACACGCGGTCGGCCTCGAAGTACGGGCGCAGCGCCTCGGTGTCGACGTCGAAGCGTTCCCGGCGGACCTGCGCGGCGTAGTACGGCCAGTCGGACGGCCGTAGCTGCGCGCCCGGCACGTCGGCTTCCAGCAGCTGCTGCAGTTCCGCGGCCTCGGCGCGGGCGTTGGCGACCGCCGCGGGCGCCAGCCGCTCCAGCAGGCCCGCGGCGGCTTCGGCGGTCTTCGCCGTCTCGTCCGCGATGACGTACGCCGCGTGGTTCGGGTAGCCGAGCAGCGCGGCTCGTTCCGCCCGCAGCCGCACGATCTCGGCGACGACGGCGTTGTTGTCGAACTCGTTGCCGCGGTTGCCCCTCGCCATCGACGCGGTGTGGATCCGCTCGCGGACCTCGCGGTCGCGCAGCGTCTCCAGCGGCGACGCCTGGCTGGTCGGCAGGGTCAGCGTCAGGACGTACTTGCCGTCTTCACCGCGGGCGGACGCCGCTTCGGCGGCGGTGGCGATCGCTCCGTCCCCGAAGCCGGCCAGCTCGGCGCGGTCGGCGATCACGACGGCCAGGTCGTTGGTGTCCTTGAGGAGGTTCTGCTGGAACCTGGTCTGCAGGGTGGACAGCTGCTCGTTGAGCTCGCGCAGGCGAGCCTGCTCGGCCTCGCCGAGCCCGGCGCCGGCGCGGCTGAAGTCCGTGTGGCGCCGTTCCAGCAGCCGCAGCGACTCCTCGTCCAGGCCGAGCTCGCCGCGGCGCGCGTGGAGCGCGTCGATCCGGGCGAACAGCTTCGGGTTCAGGTGGATCGCGTCGTGGTGCGCGGCCAGCTTCGGCGCGAACTCCGCCTGGATGGCCTGGATCTCGTCGGTGCTGTTGGAACCGGCCAGGTTGTAGAACACGCTCGCCACGCGGCCCAGCAGCTCGCCCGCGCGCTCGAGGGCCACGATGGTGTTCTCGAACGTCGGCTCGGCGTCCTGCGCCGCGATCTGCTCGATCTCCGCCGCGTGCTCGGCCAGTCCCGCCTCGAACGCGGGCCGGTAGTGCTCGTCGGAGATCCGGTCGAAGGGCGGCAGGGCGTAGGGCAGCTCGCTGGGTGCGGCGAACGGGTTGTCCGGCGAAATCATCGGGGCAGGCTCCTGGTCGGCGAAACACTCGGTCCCGCCACCCTACGGGCTCCCCGGGTGCGGACGTCAGCGCTTTCCGTAGGTGGCCGAGGTCACCGGCCGGTGGTACCGCCGATGACGGCGTCGCTGCTCGGAGCGGCCGCGCGGTCGGTCTTCTTGCCGCGTTTCGGCTTGGGCTCCGGCGGCACGATGCCGCGCAGGTCGCCGCCGTGGTCGTTGACCCGCATGACGAACGGCCGCGTCTCGGTGTAGCGCACGACCGAGATCGACGCCGGGTCGACGACGATCCGCTGGAACGCGTCGAGGTGCTGGCCCAGCGCGTCGGCCAGAATGGACTTGATCACGTCACCGTGGCTGCACAGCAGCCAGACGGCGTGGTCGCCGTGCTCGGCGGCGATCCGCCGGTCGTGGGCGCGGACCGCGGCCACCGAACGCGCCTGCATCTGGGCGAGGCCCTCGCCGCCGGGGAACACCGCGGCCGAAGCGTGCGCCTGCACGACCCGCCACAGCGGCTCCTTCGCGAGGTGCTTGAGCTCCTTGCCGGTCCAGTCCCCGTAGTCCACTTCGGACAGTCCGGGCTCGACGACCTTCGCCAGCCCCCGCGCGGCGGCCAGCGGACCGACGGTCTGCTTGCACCGCAGCATGGGCGACACGACCAGGGCGGCCAGCGGCACGCCGTCGAGGCGTCCGACCAGGTTCTCCGCCTGGGCACGGCCGGTGTCGTCGAGGTTGACCTTCGGGGAACGCCCGGCCAGGACGCCGGAGCCGTTGGCCGTCGACTTCCCGTGCCTGAGCAGAATGACCGTACTCACGGGACCCACCCTACGTGGGGACCGATCATGCGGTCCCCACGCGGGCGGATCAGCTGGAGACGGGACCCGCGTTCGGGTCCAGCGCGCCGGTGAAGATCAGCACGAACAGCAGCACGCCGAGCACCAGCCGGTACACCACGAACGGCACGAAGCTGCGCTTCTTGATGTAGGCCATCAGCCACGCGATCACGATGTAGCCGACGCCGAAGGCGACCAGCGTGGCCAGGATCGTCGGGCCCCACTGGGCCGGCACGCCGCCCGAGCCGATGTCCTTGAGCTTGTACACACCTGAGCCGAACACCGCCGGCAGGGCCAGCAGGAACGAGTACTCCGCCGCTTCGGCGCGGGTGTAGCCCATCAGCAGTCCCGCGCTGGTCGTGCCGCCGGAGCGGGACACGCCGGGGATCAGCGCGAGCGCCTGGGCGAAGCCGAAGCCGAGGCCGTGCGGCACGTTGAGGTCGTCGAGCGTGCGCTCCTGCTTCCCGATCCGGTCGGCGAGCAGCAGGATCAGGCCGAACACGATGAGCACGGTCGCGGTGATCCGCAGGTCGCGGAACGCGCTGTCGATCTCGTCCTGCAGCAGCAGCCCGAGGACCACGATGGGCAGCGAGCCGACGATGATCAGCCAGCCCAGCCGGGCGTCCGGGTCACGGCGCCACTCCGGCTTGTACAGCGAGAAGAACCACGCCTGCAGGATCCGGCCGATCTTCTTCCCGAAGTAGATGATCACCGCCAGCTCGGTGCCGATCTGGGTGACCGCGGTGAACGCCGCGCCCGGGTCGTCCCAGCCGGCGAGCGCCGCGACGATCCGCAGGTGCGCGCTCGAGGAGATCGGGAGGAACTCGGTCAGGCCCTGGACCAGGCCCAGCACCAGCGCTTCGAACCAGCCCACGTCAGGCCACCCCCGCCTTCTCGAGCGCGTCGACGGCCGTGCGCAGCGCGGCCGCCGGGTCCGGGGTGTACGGCGACACCGACAGGGTTGTCACGCCGGCTTCGGCGAATTGGGTCATCTTCTCCGCGATCCGTTCCTCGGGTCCCAGCAGCGACGTGGCGTCGAGGAACTCCAGCGGCACCGCCGCCATCGCCCCCGCCCGGTCGCCGGCCAGGTACTTTTCCTGCACCTCCGCGGCCTCGGCCGCGAACCCCATCCGGCAGGCCAGCCGGTTGTAGAAGTTCTTCTCCGCGCTCCCCATCCCGCCGAGGTAGAGCGCCGCGTAGCCGCGGACGGCGTCCGCGCAGGCCCTCCAGTCGTCGCCGACGACCAGTGGCACCGTGGGGACGACGTCGAAGCCGTCCATCGACCGCCCGGCCGCCTCGGCGCCGGCCCGGATCCGCGCCAGCTGCTCCCCCGCGTGCGCCGGCGAGAAGAACACCGGCAGCCAGCCGTCGGCGACCGCCCCGGTCAGCTCCAGGTTCTTCGGGCCGATGGCGGCCAGGTACAGCGGGATGTGCTTGCGGGCCGGCCGGACGGTCAGCCGCAGCGCCTTGCCGGGACCGTCCGGCAGCGGCAGCGTGAAGTGCTCGCCCTCGTACTTCAGGCGCTCGCGGCGCAGCGCGGCGCGCACGATCTCGACGTACTCGCGGGTGCGGCCCAGCGGCGAGGTGAAGCGCACGCCGTGCCAGCCCTCCGACACCTGCGGGCCGGAAACGCCGAGGCCGAGCCGGAACCGGCCGCCGGACAGCGTGTCGAGGGTCGCGGCGGTCATCGCGGTCATCGCCGGGGTCCGGGCCGGGATCTGCAGCACCGCGGCGCCGACGTCGATCCGCGAAGTCCGCGCGGCGATCCACGAGAGCACGGTCACCGCGTCCGATCCGTAGGCCTCCGCGGCCCACACGACCGCGTAGCCCAGTTCGTCCGCCTGTTTCGCCAGGGCCAGGTTCGCGGGGTCGTTCCCCGCTCCCCAATAGCCGAGATTGAGTCCGAGTCGCACGGGGCCGAACCCTAACGGGGGCGCTCGGGGGCGACACGACTCACCTTGGTCAGGTCTCCGGAAGCCCGCCCACTAGGCTCGGCGGTCGTGGAAAAGCGACAGCTGGGCCGTTCGGGACTGCGCGTCTCGAGGATGGCGCTCGGCACCATGACCTGGGGTGACGACACGGACGCGGAGGAAGCGGCCGACCAGCTGGTCGCGTTCGTCGACGCCGGCGGCACCCTGGTGGACACGGCCGACATCTACGGCGAGGGCGAGAGCGAGCGAGTGCTCGGCTCGCTGCTCGGCGACCTCGTGCCCCGCGACGACGTGGTCGTCGCGACGAAGGCGGTCGCCCGCCGCACCGAGGGCCCGTTCGGCGGCGGCGCCTCGCGCGGCGCGCTGCTCACCGCGCTCGACGGCTCGCTCAAGCGGCTCGGCACCGACCACATCGACCTGTGGCAGCTGCACGCCTGGGACACCTGCGTGCCGCTCGCGGAGACCCTCTCCGCCCTCGAGTACGCCGTGACCAGCGGGAAAGTCCGCTACGTCGGTGTCTCCAACTACGCGGGCTGGCAGCTGGCGACGGCCGCCGCCGGCGCCGCGGCGATCGCGCCCATCGTCTCCACCCAGGTCGAGTACTCGCTGCTGGAACGCGGGGTGGACCGCGAGGTCGTGCCCGCCGCCGAGCACCACGGCGTCGGGCTGCTGCCCTGGGCGCCCCTCGGCCGCGGCGTGCTGACCGGCAAGTACCGCACCGGCACGCCCGCCGACTCGCGAGGCGCGAACAGCGCGCTCGCCGGCTACGTCGAGCACCACCGCACCGACCGGGCCGCCCGGATCGTGCAGGCCGTCGCGACCGCGGCCGACGGGCTGGGCACGTCGCCGCTCGCCGTCGCGCTGGCCTGGGTCCGCGACCGGCCCGGTGTCGTCGCCCCGGTCGTCGGCGCGCGGGACACCGGCCAGCTCACCGGCTCGCTGGCCGCGGAGAGGATCACCCTCCCGCCCGCCATCCGGTCCGCGCTCGACGACGTCAGCGCGATCGAGGTCGGCTACCCCGAGCGCTGGCCGCGGTAGGTGTCTGTTGGGTGACACGGACGTGACGGCACGGGGATCAAGGAGGATATTGGTGAAGACCGTCCGCCGAGGGACATCTGGAGGCACCGACGTGCGTCGGCACACCGCCGTGTCGCGGATCGCGATCCCGCTCGCCGGTGTCCTGGTGCTCTCGGGCTGCTCGTCGGCCAAGCCGGCCGGCGACGACCTCCAGGTCGTGGCGAACCCGCAGGCCGCGGCGGCCACGGTGGCGCCACCGGTGTCGGTCAAGCCCGCCGGCCAGGTGCTGCCCGGCGAAGCCGTCTCGGCGGTCGCTGTCGACGAGAAGACGGCCACCCTGGTCGTCGCGGTTTCCCAGCCGCCGTCGTTGCGGCTGTACGACCTGAACGCGCTCGCGTCACCGCCGGTGAATATGCCGTTATACGGCAAGGCCGGGCGGTTGACCGTGACGCCCGGGCGGGTCGAGATCGCCGAGCCGGGTCAGGGTGTGGTGCAGCAGCTGACGTTGCCGGACCGGAAGCTCACCGAGACGAAGACGGGCGGGCAGCCGGCGTCGAGCATCGTCTACGGCGCCGATCGGCTGGTCGCGATGGGGGCGGCGAAAGACATCCAGGTGCTGCCTGCCGCGGGTCCGGCGCGGACGATCGGCGGGCAGCTCTACAGCGCCGACGACGTGGTCGACACCGGGGACGGCGTGGTGGTGCTGGATCGGCTGCGGACCGCGGTGTTCTCGGTCGACGTCGCCGCCGGGACGGTCGGCGAGGGCCTGCGCGCGGGTGACGGCGCGGCGAACGCCGTGGCGGACTCCTACGGGCGGGTGCTGGTGACGGACGCGCGGGCGGGCGCGCTGATCGCCTTCTCGGCCTCGCCGCTGATCATGCGGCAGCGCTACCCGGTGCCTGGTGGGGTGTACGGGATCGCGTACGACGCGAAGCGGAGCCTGGCCTGGGTGACGCTCACCGGGCGCAACGAGGTGGTCGGGTTCGACGTCCGCGGCGGCGAGCCTGTCGAGAAGTACCGGTTCCCCACCGTGCGCCAGCCGGACTCGGTCGGGGTGGACGACCAGAGCGGCCGGGTGATCGTCGGCTCGGCCGCCGGAGAAGGGACCCAGGTGATCCAGCCATGACGACGGTCAGCGAGGCGGTGGTCGAAGGGGATTGGGAGTATCGCCGTCTGCACCTCCCCCCGGGTGTGTCCCGGCGTGCGGCGGCGACCCAGCTCTCCATCCACGCGGAGTTCGCGGGCTGGGAACTGCGCACCGTGCGGCTGTACGCCGACGGCACGCGCCGGGTCTGGCTGCGCCGCAAGAAGACCGCCGCGAGTCTCCCCGGCGGGTTGCCGACCTAGCCGAACACCCGGTCCAGCCAGCCGCCCCAGACCTTTTCCGCCACTCCGGCGTCCGCGCCCGGGGTGAAGAGGTGGTGGGAAGCGACCATGGGGCCGTGGAAGCCGCGCAGGAACCGGAGCATCGCGTCGGCGGTGCGGACGCCGGCGGTCTGGTCGTTCACCGCGTAGACGACGCCGTCCTGCGGCGCGCGGCCGTCCAGCTCGATCCGCACCCGGTCGCCCTCGGCCGGCCGGGTGGACAGGCCCAGTGCCACGCCCAGCCGCGTCCACGCCTTGTCCCAGTCCTCCACCGGCGGCCCGAAGGCGGTCACCGGCACCGCGGTGCGCCCGGCGAAGTGCGTGACGTACTCGACCAGGGTGCGGAAGAACATCGCGCCGCCCGCGGTCATCGCCTCGAACTCGTCCTCCCAGTCGTCGCCGGGCAGGAAGCCGCTGGTGACGCACCGGACCACCGAGCTGCCGCCGCCGCGGCCTTCGATGAGGAACTCGTAGGCGATCCGCCGGCCGTCCGGCGCGGTTTCGCTGCCGTAGACGAGCTTCTCGAGCGGGTCCCACTCCCGGATCCGGTATTCCGGCCGGTATTCGCCGAAGGCGGCGCGGATCGTGCCGCCGGTGCCGCCTTCGACCTCGTTGCGGCCCATGAGCCACGAGTCGATGCCGGGGCCGG
Source organism: Amycolatopsis sp. NPDC051128 (assembly GCF_040682715.1). NCBI lineage: Bacteria > Bacillati > Actinomycetota > Actinomycetes > Pseudonocardiales > Pseudonocardiaceae > Amycolatopsis > Amycolatopsis sp. NPDC051128. The sequence goes on from NZ_JBFBBN010000003.1 coordinate 173,658, forward strand.
TCGCGATGGCTTCCCACACCTGTTCCGGCGTGGCGTCGACTTCGGCGGTGTCGGTGAGTTCGAACTCATGCCCCACTGGCGGTCTCCTCCGGAACGCTCGGGTGGACGGCGACGACCACGCGGTGGTCGCGGCCCTTCTCGGCCGTCTCGTCGTGGTACTTCCCCACCAGCGCCGTGACGGCGACGGTGAGCTCCTCGGCGAACGCGGCGCGGTCGGCGGCGGAGGCGAACCGGACCTCGCCGTCGAGCGCGAAGGTCGCGACCCGCTGGTTGGCCTTCGCCGACCCGGTGATGAGCAGGCCGACGTCGCGCACGAGCCGTCCGGCGACGGCGAGCAGCCACCGGGCCGAGAGCCGGTCGGGCGAGCGGGCCGGGTCCGGCTGCACCGCGGCCAGCGCGGCCGGCGAGATGACGTAGGACGACGCCGTCGCCCGCATCATCCGCTCGGTCACGTTGCCCTTGCGCCGCTCCTCGATCAGCTCCACCAGGCCGTGCTTCTCCAGCGCCCGCAGGTGGTAGTTGACTTTCTGCCGGGGCAGGCCGACCCGCGCCGCGAGCATCGTCGCCGACGCCGGCTGCGCCAGTTCGGCGAGCAGCCGGGCCCGGACCGGGTCCAGCGACACCTCGGCCGCCGCCGCGTCCTCGATCACCGCCACGGGAAACATGGGCCCAGCATGCTGCCGAAAAGAGAAGTTGTCAAGAACTCTCAGCTTGTCGGTAGCTCGCGTTGACCAGGGCGACGACCCGGGGCAGCACCTGAGCCGCCGCTTCCAGCGGCACGACGTGCCCCACGCCGGGCAGCACCACCGCGGTCCCGTCGTCGAGCCCACCGGCCCACTCTTCGACGTCGGACGCGCGGACGATCCGGTCCCGCTCCCCCACGATCGCCGTCACCGGCAGGCCGCTGACCTGTGTCAACGCCGCCTCGCGCGCGTACGCGTCCAGTGCCGGGCGGAACAGCGAGACCGTGTGCGGCCAGTTGCCGCGGATCATCTTCACGGTCAGCTCGACCAGGGCCGGCTCCGGGTCGTCACCGAACAGCCACCAGCGCAGGCCCGCGCTGACCGCCCGGCTGGTGCGCTCGCGGACGACGCCGAAGAGCTTCGAACCGAGCACCGCTTCGAGGTCGCGGACCAGCTTCCCCAGCGCGTTCGGCCAAGCCGCCGAAACCTCGGTGGCCAGCCGCCCCGACGACGTCGCCAGCAGCACCAGACCCGACACCCGCGCGGCGAACAGCGACCGGTGCCGCTGCGACAGCGACATGATCGCCAGCCCGCCCATGTCGTGCCCCACCAGCACCACCCGGCCGGCCGGGACCTCGCGCTCCAGCAACTCGGCGAGGTCGTCGCCGAGCTGCGCCACGGTCGCCGTCCCGCGCCGCGCCCGCCCGGACCCGCCGTGGCCGCGCTGGTCGTAGGTCAGCACGGCCACCGGCCCGTCGGCCGCGTCCGGCACCAGCGGCGCGATCCGGCCCCAGCTGCGCTGGTCGAGCGCGTAGCCGTGGACGAACACCGCGGCCACCGGCGCGACCGGGTCGCCCCGGCGGATCACCTGCAGGAGCGTGCCGTCGGCGAGCGCGAAGCCGGTCATCAGGACGTGCGCAGGAACCGGTCCAGCACGCGGGTGCCGAACTTCAGCGCCTCGACCGGGACCCGCTCGTCGACGCCGTGGAACAGCGCCGAGAAGTCGAGGTCCGCGGGCAGTTTCAGCGGCGCGAAGCCGAAGTTGCGGATGCCGAGCTGCTGGAACGCCTTCGCGTCGGTGCCGCCGGACAGCATGTACGGCAGCGTCTTCGCACCCGGGTCTTCGGCCAGCACCGCGGCGGTCATGGCGTCCACGAGCGCGCCGTCGAACGTCGTCTCGACCGGCGGGAGCTCCATCCACTCCTTCTCGATGTCCGGGCCGAGCAGCTCGTCGAGCTCGCGGTCGAACGCCGCCAGCCGGCCCGGCAGGATGCGGCAGTCCACCGCGGCCTCGGCGACCGACGGGATGACGTTCGCCTTGTACCCGGCGGTGAGCATGGTGGGATTGGCGGTGTCGCGCAGGGTCGCGCCGATCATCCGCGAGATGTTGCCCAGCTTGGCGACCGAGCCCTCCAGGTCGTCCTCCGGGAAGTCCCAGCCGGTGATCTCGGTGACGCCGGCGAGAAACTCCTTCACGGAGTCGGTGAGCACCAGCGGGAACCGGTGGTTGCCGAGCTTCGCGACGGCCTCGGCCAGCTTCGTCACGGCGTTGTCGCGGTGGATCATCGAGCCGTGGCCGGCGGTGCCGCGCACGCGCAGCTTCATCCAGCGGATGCCCTTCTCCGCCGTCTCGATCAGGTACGCGCGGACGTCGTCCTTGAGCGTGATGGAGAACCCGCCGACCTCGCTGATCGCCTCGGTGACGCCTTCGAACAGCTCCGGCCGGTTCTCGACCAGCCACTGGGCGCCGTACTGGCCGCCGGCCTCCTCGTCGGCGAGGAAGGCGAACACCAGGTCGCGCGGCGGCACGACGCCGTTCATCTTGTAGTGCCGGGCCAGCGCGAGCGCCATGCCGCACATGTCCTTCATGTCGACCGCGCCGCGGCCCCAGACGTAGTCGTCCTGGATCGCGCCGGAGAACGGGTGGACCGACCATTCGGACGGGTCGGCGGGCACGGCGTCGAGGTGGCCGTGGATCAGCAGCGCGCCCCGGGACGGGTCGGCCCCTGCGAGCCGGACGATCACGTTGTGCCGGTTCTTCCCGCCCGACTCGACGTAGGTGATCTCATAGCCGGCGTCGGTCAGCTTCTCCGCGACGTACTCGGCCGCCGCCCGCTCGCCGACCAGCGTGTCGGGGTCACCGGTGTTGGTCGTGTCGATGCGGATGAGCTCGCTGGTCAGCGTGACGGCCTCGGCCGCGGCGGCTTCGATCAGGTTCGGTTCGGTCACCGGCCATTCCTATCACCCGGACCACCGGGTGCGCTGGCTGCGGCGACCGGGTCGCGATGTCCGTGCGCGACCAGCTGCCCGAGGTCAGTACCGTGCCCTGGCACGGGATGCGCCTGCCGGCCAAGATGGCGGCGTTCGGTTCCAGAAGCTCCCGCCGCAGCGATCGCTCGTCATGGCGAACGCTCGGTGGTGGCGAGGAGGCCGGCGAGCGCGGTCCGCGCGGTCCGCAGTGTGGCGATCTTGTCGTCGATGCCGTCGAGTCGCTCCCGAAGTGCCGGCCCCGCACAGTGCTCCAGTGCCGGACCCGGGCCTTCGACACAAGGCAGCACCTCGCGGATGACACTCGTGGGCAAACCGGCGGCGAGCAGGGCCCTGATGTGAGCGACCACCATCGGGGCGTCGTCGGCGTACCGGCGGTGACCGCGCCCGACACGACGCGAAACGAGCAGCCCCTGCTCCTCGTAATAGCGCAGCAGGCGCGGATTGACGCCGGTCTCGCGTGACAACTCCCCGATCTTCATGTGATCTCCCTCATGCGCGCTTGAAGTTCACATCGATGTCAGATTCTACGGTGCCGATATGTCCTACTTCGCAGTGCAACGCAACGGGCAGGCGGCGACAGCCGAGGAGCTGGCGCCGCTCGCTTTCACGGGCTACGCCCACTTCACCGCCATGCAAGTCCGCGGAGGCCGGGTGCGTGGCCTCGATCTGCATCTCGGGCGGCTGCGGTCGGCGTCGCTGGAGCTGTTCGGCCGCGCCCTCCCCGAGGAGCAAGTGCTGTCCTGCCTGCGATCGGCGCTGGAAACCGGTCCGGGTGACCTGTCGCTGACCGCGACCGTGTATTCGCCGAGCGGGGAATTCACGGCGGCCGAGCCCGCGGCGGAGCTCGAGATCCTGGTCCGCACCAGTGAGCCGGCTGCCGGCCCGGCGGGACCGCTGACGCTGACGGCGGTCGAGTACGAGCGCGTCCTCCCGGCCGTGAAACACGTCGGCGAGGTCGCCAAGACGTACTTCCTGCGCCAGGCGACCGCCCAAGGCGCCGACGACGCCGCCTTCGTCGACCGCCGAGGGCGGCTGAGCGAAGGCACGATCTGGAATCTGGCCTTCTGGGACGGTGCCGTGGTGGTGTGGCCCGAAGCCGAGGTCCTCACCGGCACCACGATGGGCGTCCTGCACAGGCGACTGGCGCGCCTCGGTGTCCCCCAGCGGGTCCAGGAGATCACGCTCGACGATCTGCCGGCGCTGGCCGGCGGGGTGGTCATGAACTCGTGGACCCCGGGTGTGGCGGTCCGGCGGATCGGATCCGTGCCCTTGCCCGAAGCACCGTCCTTTCTGGACGTTCTGCACGAGGCCTACCAGGCAGAACCACTCGCTTCGCCATAAGCAAGGGGGTGCGGTCACCTGCTGTTCGTCGACGATCACCCGCTCCCAGCACCGGCGGCCCCGGAGGGGCGGGCCCGAAACCCGTGACATCCGTCGCCAGGCCCTACGCCCGTTCGACCGGGCCCGCGATGTGCGAGCCGGTTACCATCTGCCGGTGTCGAACCCGAACGAAGACAATACGGCGCAGCTGGCGCGAGTGCTGCAGGACATCGAGCACGCTGCCGAACAAGCCGCCGGATGGCTGAGCGAACGAGACCGCCTCGTGGCGGAGGCCAAGGCACTCGGCGGCAGCCATCGCCAGATCGCCTCGCGCGCCGACCTGTCCCACGCCGCGGACGCGGCGCTGATCAAGCAGCAGGCACCCTCGAGCGCCACGCCAGCTCGTCCCGGACGCTGATCGACGGCCGCGGGACCCACCCTCCGCCAGGTCAGGGGGACGGGGTCTGAGGCGGTGTAACGTGTCGTCAGCCCAGACGACATTGAAGACATGCCTCAGCGTGTGGTGCAACTCAGCCCGCACCAGCTGGTGTGGATCGTGCTGGCAGTCGTCTTTTCGGCCACGGCGTCGGTCCAGGCTTTCCTGGCCTCGTCGACCGGGGCGCCTTGGGCGCCGTGGGTGGCAAGTGCGCTGACCGCGGCGGCCGCGACCTGCGCTGTCGCCGCGTACCGCACGAGGCTGCGCGGGAACCGATCCGAACCCCCAGCCGGTCACCCCGCATCGGACGAGCACCAACACGCCGAGCCGGATCGCCTGAGATCCGGACGTCGATGAAGCGGCTCATCGAGCATCACGTCTCGACGCGCGTTCGACCCGGGAAACAGTCACCACCGGACTGCCCTCCGGGAACGTGACGTCCTCGTCACTGAAGACGTTGCCACGGACGAGGTACCCAATTTCCCGCGCGTCGAAATTGCATCGAATCGATTGTTTCGCCGGGAGATTCGGACGCGGACCGGCGACTGTGCACGTTCACAGAAGTTCGGCATCAAGCCTTGCGGCAATCTCCAACTTGAGGTTCCATATTTACCAGAACCGCACGTAGTCGGTTGTGTACGTTCCCAGCCTGGCCCCGCGCTTTCGTCGTCGATCACGGGAGATCGGATGACCACGTACGGAACGGGTTCATGGCGGAAGACTGCTCATCGCAACTCTGACGTATCGATGGCCGCGGCACGGACGGAGAGGGCCTCTTCTACGGGGAGCCCGAGGGGCTACTCGCCCACTTCTGATCGGGAGGCACGATGCTCGTCCCCGCCGTCAGTGTTCGTTCCGCCCGGCGACTACGAGGTCGCGCTGACCTTGGGCAGTGCGAGCCAGGCCGCGCGGACCGGAGTCCAGGTGGAGGCACGCCGCACCATGCTCGCGCCCGTGAGCACCCGCGCCGGCGAGTTCCGCCGGGAAGTACTGGCGGTGAACGTCCGCAGGTCGCGGCGAACGTGTCCGTGGTCCCCGCGACCCGCCGGCCGCGGCTGTTCGTGGTGAGCGACTCCACCGCGTCGGACTGGCTCAAGGGCCCGAAGCGGGGCTGGGCGCAGGAACTGCCCCAGTTGCTACGACCGGGAATCGTGGTCGCCAACTACGCCGACTCGGGTGAGAGCACCGGGAGCTGGCTGAGCACCCCCCGGCTGTTCGCCACCGTGAAGCCGTTGATCCAGCCCGGCGACGAAGTGCTGATCCAGCTGGCGCACCACGACAAGACCACACCGGAGAACACCTTCCGGGCCAACCTCGGCAAGCTCGTCGAAGGCGTCCGCCAGCGTGGCGGGTCGCCTGTCCTGGTCACCCCGCCGGTGCGGCACCAGTTCGGCACGAACGGGAAGCTCACGCCGACCGGCCTGATCGTCAACAACCTCGGCGTCGACCTGCCCGCCAAGCTGCACGTGCCACTGATCGATCTCACCGCGCGCAGCCAGGTGCCCGCCGCCGCGTTCCTGCGCTGACCGCAGGCATCGCTGAATCCCCGGCCTGCTGTTCCCGGGGAACGACCCCAGCTACCAACAGAACGGAGACCGCCTTGCGAAAACTCATTCTCATGATCGCGACAGTGATCGCGGCGCCGATGTTGACGGGCGCCGATCCGGCAGTCGCTTCGCTCCACGAAACTGCCGCACCGAGTTGCGCGGCGCGTCCGGCAGGATCGAACGCGACGGCGGCTTCCACGGTCAAGGTGTGGCTCGCCGGTGACTCGACCATGGCGGATCCGAAGTCCTCCTGCCCGGTCGGCTGGGGCAACAGGTTCGACCCGCTGTTCAACGACCAGGTGACCGTGGTCAACAAAGCCGTGTCAGGCCGCAGCATCCAGACGTGGCTCTACGAGTCGAACGTGACCGGCACCAAGAACTCCGCCGGTGAATGCGTGGTGAGCCCGAACACCTACGCCCAACGCTGGCTGGACATGCTCGATCCCGCGAAAGGGATGCAACCGGGCGACTATCTGTTCATCCAGTTCGGCATCAACGACGGCGACTCGAAGTGCCCACGACACGTCGGCACGGCCCGCTACCAGAGCCTGCTCACCACGATGGTCGACGCGGCGAAGAGCCGAGGTGCCCACCCGGTCCTGCTGACCCCGGTCGCGGCCATCACGTGCAGCGGAAGCACCGCGGTCGGAAACCGGGGATTCCTTTCCCCGACAACGGCAGCGGGCGCCGCCACCGGGACACCCGTGATCGACCTGCACAAGCTGAGCTACACCCTCTACAACACGCTCAAGCTGTGTCCCAACAACGGCGACTACAGCAAGGGGGCCGTGGGCGCGTTCTTCTGCAACGACCACACGCACTTCGAAGCCGCCGGCGCGGACCAGATCGCGCGAGTCGTGGCCAAGGCACTGCGCGACCAGAAGATCGGCCTCGCGGGCTACCTCAAGTAGCCTGCGGGGGCGCGCGTCCGGCCGACCTGCCACCAGGCTGGACACGCGAACCTCGCCGGGTTCCGGCCGGCCGGCGCCTCGATCTCGCGCCGTCCGGTCGACCTGCGGCTGACGGACTGGCGAGAGGTCTACGACAGGCGCGGACGCCGATCGCGGCCCGGAACCCCGGCCGCCGCCGCGGCCGGCAGCAGCTCCGCCACCACGATCGCCAGGCCGAGCCAGCCCCCCGCCGGGCGCCGGGGAGTCCACAGTGGACGCCGTATCGGTAGCCCCGGATTCCGCGGCTGGGGTCCGGCGGCAGTTCCGCCCGCGCCCGCGCGACCGCGGCGGCGACACCGGCGGGTCCGGTGCCGCTGCGGGCCGCTCCCGCGGCCGGATCGAGCGCGACCCAGCCGACGCCGTCGACGGCCACCTCGGGCCAGGCCGCGGCATCCCGGTTGCGCACCACGAACGCCCCGTCCGGGTCCGGCCGCTCCGGCGCCGCCGGTTCCCGCCGGGCACAACGTTCCTCACCGGCGGCAATGGAGAAACCGCTCAGCCGTCGTAGATGGTGTTCTCGCCGAACGAGGCATTGCTACTCCCCCGCCAGTGGCGTTCGCGACGGACTCAGGACCGTACCAACGGCGGTTACGCACAGTGCGCTTTTCGAGTGAAATTACGGCAGATGTGGACCATCAACACACGAACAGGGACTAATCGGCCGTCTGAGTAACTCCAGGTCAGAACCCTACGACTCCTCAAGTAGGCGCGCAGAGCGTCCGAACCAACGGAGGTGTGATGAGCCCACGTCGGTTCGCGCTCGGCCGCTTCGCGTACCGGCCACGCCATGCTCGGTCCGGCGTGCGGTGGCCTCTGCCGGCGCTCCGTCCGGCGCTCCTGCCGTCGCTCCTGCTGGCGACGACCGTCGCGTTCGTCATCACAGGCACCAACGCCGCGACGGTCATCCTGGTCGCGCTGGCCGCACTGGCCGCGCTGGCGATCTTGGCGTCGCTCGCCCGCGATCGGCTGGTCTCGGCCGCGACGCGGATCGACCGGATCCTCGCCGAAGAGCGGGACACGCACCTGCGAACGCGAGACCATGACGAGAACTGAGCCGAGATGCCGGCGGCCGAACGCCGGTATAAAGGGCAGCCATGACAGGACGTTCCCGTGGGAGAGTCGTTGTCATGGCAGCTCGAATCCCGGCGGGGCGTGAGGTCGTGCTCGAGACGGATCGCCTGCTGCTCAGACCTTGGCGGGTGGCCGAGGCTGTCGTCCAGCGTGAGCTGTGGACCGAACGGGATCCACGGGTGCCGCCGCACCGCCGGATCGACGCGGACGGGCGCCCCACGGTCGCGGAGCTCGAGGACGCGATCCGCGCCGGCCGGCCGTCGTCGACCGGCTTGCCGGCGGTCGAGCGGAAGGCCGCCGGTGACGTCATCGGCTACTGCGGGCTGATCGACGGCGGACGAGGGTTCGAGGGGGAACCGGAACTGGCGTTCGAGCTGCTGCGCCGGACCTGGCATCGGGGGTACGCGACCGAGGCCTCGATGGCGATCCTGGACTGGGCCAGATCGTCCGGATACGAGCGCCTGTGGGCCACGGTCCGGGAGTGGAACACCGCTTCTCGCCGTGTGCTGGCCAAGCTCGGGTTCACCGAGGCCGGGCGGAAGGAAGTCGACGCGGTCCACGGAACCACCCTGTTCACCACGAAACGGCTCTGACAGATTCCACGGTGAATCCGTGAATCCGTAGAGCCGATCGGTTCGGACGGCCTCGGTTCCCGCACCCCGGCCGCGGCCGGGGCACCCGTCAAGTAAGGACGGCCGTTCATTCAGTTGGATATATGCTCACTGGTCTTGTCGACGGCAAACAGCTTGCGCTACGGTGTCTGGGAACGCTCCCAGACGCGCCGGCTCGGCACCTGGCGGCGACCAGTACGCATCCTGCTCGCAAGGAGGCGAAGCATGGCTCTACGTGCGCGAACGTCACCTGGATCAGCATTGCTCCACCCAAGAACCGGCGCAGGCCCCGCTGGCGGCGCCGCCCGGCGCGGCTAGGGAACGCCTTCACTTCGGTGCACGCCGACGGGCATGGTGCCCACCACTTCTGTCAGCGATGACAAGGCGAGCCGCCTTGCATTCCGTGCGAGAGGAACACCATGCGGGATACCTCCGTGACAAGGAAGAGCATGGTCCCCCGTTCCGGTCTCCGAGCGGTGTGGACAGTCGTCCTGCTGGGCCTCGGCGCCGCGCTTCCGGCACCCGTCGCCGTGGCCGCCGAGGCCGACACCACGCCGCCGACCGCGCCGGCCAACCCGCGGACCTCGAACCTGACGTGCACCCGGGTGACGTTCTCGTGGTCGGCGTCGTTCGATGACGTCGGCGTGGCGTTCTACGACGTCTACCACGACGGACAGCTCATGACATCGGTGCGGGGCACGACCCGGTCGACCGGCCTGACCGTCGTGCCGGGCGCCACCTGGGGCCTGTACGTCAACGCCCGCGACGCCGCGGGCAACGTCTCCCAGGCCAGTCCCACGGTCACCGTCACCGTGCCGCACTGCCAGGCCGACACCGAGCCGCCCACCACCCCCACCGGCGTGACGGCGACGGCGTCGGGCACCACGGTCACCGTGCGCTGGGGGCCGGCCACCGACAACGTCGGTGTCACGGGCTACGAGGTGCTCCGCGACGGCACCGCGGTCGGCTCGACCAGCGGCGCCACCACGACCTCGTTCACCGACAGCGGCCTGGCCGCGAACACCCGCTACCAGTACCAGGTGCGGTCGCGCGACGCACAGGCCAACCGCTCGGCCCCGAGCACACCGGTCGCGGTCACCACCGGCACCGCCTGCGGCACGGCGCTGTGCTCGGTCACCAGGGTCGCCACCGAAACCGACCTGCCGTGGGGCCTGGCCACCCTGCCCGACGGACAGGTGCTCTACGGCCGCCGCGACACCTTCGAACTCGTCCGCCTCGACCCCGCCACCGGCACGAAGACCGTGGCCGGACGGATACCGAACGCGGCGGGAACCGACGGCGAGGGCGGGGTCCTGGGCATCGCCGTGGCCGCCGACTTCACGACCGACCCGTGGCTGTACGTCATGCACACCAGTGCGGCCGACAACCGGGTGGTGCGCGTCCGCTACACCGGCGGCGTGCTCACGGGCACCCCGGAGGTGCTGCTCACCGGCATCCCGCGCAACAAGTACCACAACGGCGGCCGGCTGCGTTTCGGGCCGGACGGCAAGCTCTACATCGCGACCGGCGACGGGCAGAACAGCGCCTGGGCTCAGGACCGCGCCAACCTCGCCGGCAAGGTCCTGCGCATCAACCGCGACGGCAGCGTCCCCTCGGACAACCCCTTCGGCACCCCGGTGTGGAGTTACGGCCACCGCAATCCCCAGGGCCTGGCCTTCGACTCCCAGGGCCGGCTGTGGGAACAGGAGTTCGGCAACAACGTCATGGACGAGACCAACCTGATCGTCCGCGGCGGCAACTACGGCTGGCCGCGCTGCGAAGGCACCACGGGCAGCTGCGGCGAACCCGGCTTCGTCGCGCCCAAGCACACCTACCCCGTCGCCGAGGGTTCGTGCAGCGGCATCGCCGTGGTCCGCGACGCCCTCTACATCGCCTGCCTGCGCGGAGCGCGGCTGTACCGGGCCGAAATCTCCGGTGACGGCCTGACCAACGTCCAGCAGTACCTCAACGGCACGTACGGACGGCTGCGCACCGTGGAACCGTCCGCCGACGGCGGCTTGTGGCTGACCACCAGCACCCGCGGCGACAAGGACAGCGTTCCGAACAACAGCAACGAAAGCATCCTCAAGGTCGAGCTCGGACGGTGAACCGGCCGCGGGCCGGGACGCCCGTCCCGCGGCCTTCCGATCACGAAAGGGAGCCGCCATGACTCACTTCAGGACATCGCGTCACCGTCGCATGTGGACGCTGACGGCGGTGGCGATCGCCATCGCGGGCGCCGTGGCGCCCGCGGCGTCCGGCGCCACGACGGCCTCACCGTGCACACCGGGAACGACCTACGGGCAGCCGTTGCCGACGCGGGCGGTGGCGTCCCAGCTCATCCGGGGAGGGTTCAACTTTCTCGAAGGACCCACCTGGGACCAGCGAACGGGCACCCTGCTGCTGTCGAACATGCAGAACCCCACGGGCCCACAGGGCGTGCAACCGTCGGCCGTGCTCCGGTACACGCCACCGGCCACCTTCGAGACGTTCATCGCCGACGCCGGCAGCAACGGGCTGGCGATCACCGCCGACGGCGGGCGGGTGCTCGCCGCCACTCACGACAACCGCACCGTCTCCTCCTACAGCCTGACCGACCGCACCCGGGCGACCGTCGCGGCCAACTACCTCGGCCGCGCGTTCAACTCGCCGAACGACCTGACCATCGGCAAGGACGGCACCACCTACTTCACCGACCCCAACTTCCAGCGTGGCAACCGCGCCGACGAGCAGGGCGGCCGGACCGGCGTCTTCCGCGTCCGCGACGGTGTGGTCAGCCTCGTCGACGACACGTTGCGGCAGCCGAACGGCGCCGTCCTGTCGCCCGACGGCCGGACGCTCTACGTGGGGGCCACCGGTAGCAACGCCATCATGAAGTACACCGTCTTCGCCGACGGCACCACCGGCAACCGCACGACGTTCGCGAGCATCCGGACGCCCGACGGCGCGACCGTCGACTGCGCGGGCAACCTGTACTGGGCCTCCTACGACGAAGGGCTCGTTTACGTCTTCTCCCCCTCCGGCGCGCGGCTCGGCACCATCTCCGCCGGTCGCAACACCACCAACGCGGCGTTCGGCGGACCGGACGGACGGACCCTCTACATCACCTCCGGTGTTTCCGGTGGCGGGTTCGGCCTCTACCAGACGCGCCTCAACGTGCCCGGCAATCCCTACTGAGCGGACCGGCGGCGCAGTGCCGGAAGCGGACGCAGCGGCCGGCTATGCGGTGCCGTCCGGGGTGTCCAGCAGCATCCCGGCGATCATGCTCTTGCACACCTCGGCGGAGAAGGCCATCAGGTGCCCGGCCTGCGCGTCGCGGAAGATTCGCTCGATCGGTGCGGTCTTCAGGTAGGCGGAGCCGCCGCCGGCCTCGATGCCCAGCTGGGCGGCGTCCTTGGCGACCCGGTTGGCCAGCAGCTTGGCGCGGATCGTCGCGGGGAGGAAACCGGCGTCGTTGACGTCGGCCAGCCGGCACATCTCCCGGCTGACGGCTTCGGCCGCGACGAGATCGGTGTGCACCTCGGCGAGCCGGAACCGCAACCACTGCTCGGCCGCCAGCGGTCGGCCGGTCGTCGGGATCTCACGGCCTTTGGCGTGGCTGACGAGAGCGTCGATCGCCGCGTCGGCGATGCCGAGGCTCAGGAACGCCAGGCCGGCGCCGATGTGGTTCGGGCGGCGCTCGCGCGGCGGCGGGCAGCGCCGGTCGTCGCGCAGCAGGGTGTCCTGAAAGTCGACGAGCTGGCTGCGGCTGGCCCGCAGTCCCATCGTGTCCCAGATCGGCACGAACTTCATCGACTCGTCGGCGGCGACCCCGAAGAACGTCGGCACACCGTCGACGAGGGCGTTGACCAGGAAGTGATCGGCGACCTCGCAGCCGGAGCAGAACCGCTTCGCGCCGGTCAGCCGATAGCCACCGTCGGCTCGGGTGGCGTGCTGCCGCGGCGTGAGGAAAAGGTTGCCGCCGCTGGGTTCGGACAGGGCGTTGGCGAACCGTCGCCCGCCGGCCAGCTCCTCGGCGTAGAACCGGGCGACGTCCGGAGCGGACATCGCGACCAGCCCGGCGGCGGCTCCGATGTGCATGACCCAGATGCACGCCGTCGAGGGGCAGGCCGCGCTCAGCAACCGGGTGATCCGGCCGTAGCTGCGGTAGCTGAGGTCCTGGCCGCCGTACTCCACGGGCAGAAACGCCGCGTCGAGACCGGAGGCGTGCAACGCCCGGAGATTCTCAATCGGCAGTTCGGCGGTCTTGTCGCGATCGGTGGCGGTGACGGCGAACCGGGCGGCGAGCTCGCGGGCGGTGTCGACCCAGTGTCGTTCGTGCGGAGGCGGGCCCAGCGGGTCGGTCATGATCGCTCCGTTTCCTCGAGCACCCCTTGGCCTTCGAATCCACGAGCTCGCCGATGAGGATCAGCTCTTTCGGGCGCTCCATCCGGGTGAGTTCGATGGTCCAGGATGGCTCAGTTCGGCGGAGTCACGCCACCCGGACCGTCGTCGGCGTAGGGTCCGGGCAATGGGGCTGGAGGGCGAGCGACGCCGGTGGCGGGTCCGGCTGCGCGACGATCCGGGCCGCATCCACGGCGCCGGCACGATGCTCGACGAACGGCACCTGCTGACCTGCGCCCACGTCGTCGAACAGTGCGGTGGCCCGGAAGCGCGGATCGCCGTCGACTTCGTCGGCCTGCCCGGCACCGGCTCCGGCCACGCCACCGTGGTGGCGGACGGCTGGGTGCCGGAAACCGACGACGAGCGCGGGGACATCGCCCTGCTGCGCCTCGACGAACCGGCGGCCGGCGTGTCCGGCGCGCCGCTGCACCGGATGTCCCTGCGCGACCACCAGCTGGTGCGCGCCTACGGGTTCCCGGCCGGTGCGGACGCCGGGCTGTGGACGTTCGGCAGGCTCGTCGGCGAAGGCGGCCCCGGCTGCGAGTGGATCCAGCTGAACAAGACCGCCGAGGCCGAGCCGATCGAGCCGGGGTTCAGCGGCACCGCCGTGCTCGACGAGGCCACCGGGGTCGTCGTCGGCATGATCGTCGGCAGGTACACCGGCGAGGGCGGCCGGGTCGCGTGGATGATCCCGGTCGAGACCATGCTCGGCCACCTGCCGCGGCTGCGGGAGTGGTCCACCGGCGAGCCCGCCGTCGACGAGAGCTTCGTCCGGCCGGACGGCGCCGTGGACGTGTCGTTCGTGCGGCGGCTGCGGAACTGGCTGTCCGACCCCGGCTCCGGCGCGGTCTGGGTGGTCGTCACCGGCGGCGAGGAGTCGGCGACCGCCAACGCCCTTCGGCTGGGCGTGGTGCACGCCGACCGGGAACGCTCGTTCGGCGCCCCGAGGCCACCCGCCGACGCCGGCGATCCGCCCCCGGCGGGTGCGGTCGACCTGGCCGTGGACGCCTCTGGCAAGACCGCCGACGAAGTCAGCGGCCGCATCGAGGACCGGTTCGGTGGCGTCGACGCCGCCACCCGCCCCAGGCGCGACCGCACCCTGGTCGTCGACGGCATCGACGACGCCGCCGAGCCGGACCGGCTGGTGCGCGAGGTGCTCGCCCCGCTGATCGGCCGGGCGGACCGGCTCGGCCTCCGGCTGGTGCTGGCGTTCCGCCGGGAGTCGTCGCCGGGCGTGACCGTCGTCCGCTCCATCCCCGATGTGTCCCGGCCGGCCGAGGACGATCTGAGCGGGCGCCTCGACGTCCTCACCAAAGACCTCGACGAACTCGCCGCGATCGAAGAGTTCCAGGCCACCGTGGCGAACCGCTTCACCGGGGCCGAGCCGGTGCGCCCGCGCGCGAACCGGCTGCGTGCCGGGGCCAACCTGCTGCGCGCGGCCGAGGCCGAGGGTGACCTCGACTGGGTCGCGCGCCATCTCGGCGAATGTGAGCGGAAGGTGGCCCTGGCGGTCGAGGACGGCCGCGAGCGGCGCGCGGTCCTCGACCGCCTGCTCGCGCGGCGAGCGGAACTGCGGGCACGGCTGGACGGCTACTCCGAGATGGCCCGCAACCACGGCCTGGTCGAGGACCCCGAGCTCGATCGGACGTACGGCCTGGCGTGGAACGCGCTGTGGGTGGCCCCCGGTGATCTCGACGCGGCCGAGCGGGCCCTGAAGACCTACGCGGCCGCGGTGCGACGCAGGATCTGGAGCCGCCCGTGACGGCGTGCCCGAGAGAGGCGTGCACCGGCACGCTCGGCCGGAAGGGGTACTGCAGGAAATGCGGTTTCCAGCCGCCGGCCCCGACCGCCCCGACCGACACCGACCACCTGACCGACCTGACCGGCACTGACCAAACGACGACGGTGAGCCCGCCGCCGGACGCCGACACCCGGGTCACCCCCACGGCCGCCACCCGGCCGCTGCAGACCACCGGGGACGACGAGGCCCCGCTGCCGGTGGTCCGCCTGCCCGACCGATCCGAGCGGCTGCTCACCCAGCCGGAGGTGCCCGAAGACGACAGGTTCTGCGGGAAACGCGGCTGCGGCAAGCCGGTCGGCCGCCGGGTGGCCGGGCAACCGGCGCCCGAGGAGGGCTTCTGCCCCTACTGCGGCAGCCCGTTCTCCTTCGTTCCCCGGCTGCGGCCCGGCGACCGGGTGGCGGACCGCTACGACGTCGAAGGCTGCATCGCCCGCGGCGGGCAAGGCTTCGTCTACCTCGCGACCGACGACCGGCTCCGCCGGCACGTCGCGCTGAAAGGCCTGATCGACGTCAACAACACCGCGGCGATCCGGCTCGCGGAAAACGAAAGCGAGGTGCTCGTCGCCCTCGAGCACCCGAACATCGTGCGGATCTTCGACGTGGTGACCCACGGCGACTCCCGCTACATCGTGATGGAGTACGTCGACGGGCTCTCGCTGCGCGAGGTGAAGAACCGGAGCCGGGCGATCCTGGACGCGGCGGAGGGCAGGCTGCTGACCGAGCACGTCGTCGTCTACGGCCGGGAGATCCTCACCGCGCTGGCCTACCTGCACGACCAGGACCTGCTGTACTGCGACATGAAGCCGGACAACGTGATCCACGGCGAGCAGCGGATCAAGGTGATCGACTTCGGCGGGATCCGGCGGATCGACGACCACGAAAGCCCGCGGGTCGGCACGAAGCACTACGAGGCGCCGGAGGAGGAACTGCGCCGGCACCGGCTGACCGTCCGCTCCGACGTCCACACCGTCGGCAAGACGCTGCGGGAACTGTTCGAAGCCGGCGACGGGGCGCTGCCGGGCGCGGAGAACAGCGAGATCGCCTTCGGCATCCGCAGCTTCCGGCACGTGCTCGCGCGCGCGACGGCGCCGTACGAGCAACGGTTCGCCAGTGCGCGCGAAATGCTCGTGCAGCTGGACGGCGTGCTCAACGAGATCCTGTCGCTGCGCGACCGCAGGCCCCGGCCGGCCGTCTCGACCCTGTTCGCCGAACCCACCGTGCTGCTGGACGCGGGCCTCGGCCAGCCACCGCCCCTGGAGCACTGGACCGCGGGCATCGAGCTTTCGCTGGGTGCGCGGCCGTCTCCGCCCGACATCGCGCTCGGGCTCCCGGTGCCCCGGGAAGACCCGCACGACGAGCAGATCGCGTTCCTGCGCAGCGTCCGCGCCCCGGACGCCGGACGGCTGCTGAAGAAGCTGGAGCGGATGGCGTCGTCGCCCGAGGTCGAATTCCGGCGGCTGCGGGCGTTGCTGGAACTGGCCGTCGCGGGCGATGCCACTGTGGACGCCGCCGCCCAGCGCCTGGCGGCCGCCGAGCGCGTGCTCGCCGGCCGCGCCGGGCACGACTGGCGCGTCTCGTGGCACCACGGCCTGATCGCGCTGGCCCGCGGGGACGCCGAGACCGCGGCCGAGCACTTCGAGGCGGCCTACCGCGACATCCCCGGCGAGGAGACGCCGAAACTGGCGCTGGGCCTGTGCGCGGAGCACACCAGAGCGGACCCGGAACCCTTCTACGACGCCCTGTGGGTGCCCCGGAGGCGCGACGACGAAGACGTCCAGTGGGTGCACCGCGGGCCGGTGAACGCCGCGTTCGGGCTGGCCAGGGTGGCGCTGGCGCGTGGCGACCGGGCGGCCGCGGTGCGCGTGCTCGACGAGGTCCCGGAGTTCTCGCGGCACGACGAGGCGGCCCGGATCGCCGGGATCCGGGTGCTGGCGGGGAAGCTGCCGGGCGCCGCGCCGTCCGAACGCCGGCTCCACGAAGCCGACGAACGGCTGTCCGGCATGGAACAGCAACTCGGCGAAGCGGCCACCATCCGGCTGCGGGCGCTCCTGCTGCAGACGGCGCTCGAATGCCACGGCGAGCTCGCGGAGCCGCTCTGCGGCGCGGAACCGACCCGGAAGGGGCTGCGCGCCGGGCTGTCGGCGGCGCTGCGCGGCCTGGCGTGGCGGGCGCCCGGCAGCAGGCACGCGCACGACGTGCTGACCGACCTGGCCAACGCGACCAGGCCGGCGAGCTGGATCTGAGCGAGCGGACACGAGGGGAGCCGGCGGCGATGAGCGGGGCGGAGCTGAGCATCGACGTGCACCAGCAGAAGTTCCTGGCCGAGGGGGACACCGCGATGCACGCGATCCTGTCGGTGACCGCGCGCGGCGGCCCCGCCCGGCCGCCCGCCACGGCCGCGGAGGTGCTGCTGGTCGACTGTTCCAGCTCGATGCGTCATCCGCACACGAAGATCGAGGAGGCCAAGCGCGCGGCCGCGGCCGCGATCGACGTCCTGCCCGACGGCGTGCTGTTCGCCGTGGTGCGGGGCACCGAGATCGCGACCATGGTCTACCCGCACGACGAACACCTCGTCGCGGCGTCGGAGGAAACCCGGCGCACGGCGCGGCGGGAGGTCGCGCACCTGGGCGCCTACGGCGGCACCGCGATGGGCCGGTGGCTCGACCTCGCGAGAAGGCTGTTCGCCGGCCACGCCGGCGCGGTCTGCCACGCGATCCTGCTCACCGACGGCAAGAACCAGTCGGAGACGCGCGAAGAACTGGTCAGCACCCTCAACTCGTGCGAAGGGCGGTTCGTCTGCGACGCCCGCGGGGTCGGGGACGGCTGGGTGCCCGACGAACTCGCCGAGATCGTGAAGGTCCTGCGGGGTGGCGCCGATTCGGTCGTCGAGGACCGGAAGCTGACCGGGGACTTCCGGGAGCTGATCGGCGCGGCGCTCACGAAGGTGCTGCCCGAGGTCCGGCTGCGGATCGGCACGATGGGCTACAGCTCGCTGCGGTTCGTCAAGCAGGTGCGGCCCCACGAGTACGACCTCACCGACCGCTGCCGCCCGGCCGGCGACGGCGAGGTGGTGCTGTCGCTGGGTTCCTTCTCCGGCGCGGAGTCCCGGGACTACCACGTCCGCGTCGACCTCGACCCGGCCCTGGAGCCCAGCTACGAGGAGGACCGTCAGCTCGCCTGGGCCGCCTTCGAGCCGGTGGCCGGCGTGCGAGCGGACGACGAGGCCGTGGTGGTCGGCCGGTGGACGCACGACCGGGTGCAGCCCACTCTCGTGCATCCGATGGTGCTGCAGTACACCGCGCAGGCCGAACTCGCGGAGGCGCTCACCGCGGGCGGGAACGCCCTGGCCGCGAACCGGGCCGAAGACGCCGAACGGGCGTGGGGCACCGCGGTCCGGCTCGCCACCGAGCAGGGCAACGAAGAGATCCTCGCCCGGCTGCGCCGGGTGGTCGACGTTCTCGACGCCGGGGCCGGCCGGGTCCGGCTGCGCCCCGACGCCGGGCGCAGCGCGATCCTCAACGTGGTGATCTCCCGTGTGTCCCGGATCGGGCCGGAGCCGACGGCCGGTGAGCCGGAGCCTGCCCCGGGCCAGCCGCCGGTCGCCTGCCCGAAGTGCCGGAAGCTCTCCCCTGCGGGAGCGCGGTTCTGCACGGGCTGCCGGGCCCCGCTGGCCGAGGCGACGGCGTGACCGCGCCCGCCGGGGCACCGGCCCTCCGCCCGACCCGCACGCGGGTCCGGCTGGTCCGCCTGCTCGTGCTGCTGCTCGCCACGACGCTGGTGATGCTCGCGGTGTCGCTGGGGGCGGTGCTCAGCGTCCTCGACGCCGCCCGGACGGTGCGCGACCACACGACCGAGGCGGTGCTGGAGGTGGCGGCGGCCCGCGCCGCGCTGAGCGAAGCCGACCAGGCCGCGATCGAAGCTTTCCGCACGCACGCGACGCTCACCGGTCCTGGCCAGGACTACGCGAACAACCTCGCCAGCGCCAGCCAGAGCCTCGCCAAGGTCGCCGAGGCCAACCAGGCCGGGGCCGCCGGCACCGGCATCCTGCAGGTGGTGGAGGGACTGGTCGCGGCCTACTCCGGTGCCGTCGGGCAGGCGGACGCACACTTCCGGGCGGTCGGGACGCCGGACGCGCACCTCCCGCAACCGGGCGAAAAGCCACGGCCCAGCGAGGTGCTGGGCGCGGCCGACCTGTGGTACGCCTCGCGGCTGCTGCACGGCCCGGACGGCGTGCTCGCGCAGCTGACGGCGTTGCAGGGGCTGCAGCGGGCGGAGCTCGACGACCAGCTCGACGACGGGATGAGCCCGGGCCTGCTGCCGGTGTGGCTGCTCGCCCCGGCCGCGGCGGCCGCGCTGCTGGTGGGCACCCAGTGGTACCTGTGGCGCCGGTTCCGCCGCCGGTTCAACCTGCCGCTGGTGGGGGCCACCGCGCTGACCGTCGGCGTCGGCGTCACTCTCGCCGTCGCGCTGGGACTGCAGCTGCGGCTCGACGACGTCCGGGCCCGGACCGACACGGTGCTCGCCGACCGGCAGACCGGGATCGCCGTGGCCGACACCTCCGGGCGGACCGGGCTGGTGGCGCTGCTGACCCGCTACTGCGACCCGGCGGCCGGCTGCGGCAGCACAGTCGCGGACTTCACGGCCCAGCCCCGGTTCGCCGCGACCGCCGCCCACGAGCGCAAGGTCGCCGAGGGCGCGACGGGCGTCGCCGCCGCCGCCCGCGACGCGGCCGACTCCGGCGGGATCGAGTACCTCGCCCCGGCGTTCTCGATCGCCGCGCTCGGGCTGATCGCGTGGGGCATGTCGCGCCGCATCGACGAATACCGGTACCGCGCATGAAGAATCCACTGTGGACGAAACTGCGGCTGCTCGCGCTCGTCGTGCTGTTGCTCGGCGCGAGCGCCTGCGGGACGGGTGGCGCCGGCCGGGTCGCCGTGCTGGCGTCGTGGACCGGCGCCGAGGAGGACGACTTCCGCACGGTGCTCCGGGCGTTCACCGCCGACACCGGCATCGAGGTCGACTACCAGGGCACCCGCGCCCTCGACCAGGTGCTCGCCTCCGACGTCCAGCGCGGCACCGCCCCCGACGTCGCGGTGCTGCCGAACCCGGGATCGCTGGCCACCTACGCCCGGCGTGGGAAGCTCAAGCCGCTCGACGCCCTGCTCGGCCCGCAGCCGGGCTTCGGCAAGCAGTGGCTGGAGCTGGAGAAGGCCGGCACCGGGCAGCAGTACGCCGTCGCCGTCAAGGCCGACCTGAAGAGCGCAATCTGGTACGACGTCACCAACCTTCGCGGTGCCCGGCCGGGCACGTGGGACGCCCTGCTCGCGCTCAGCCGGCAGCTGACCGTCGACGGCCGCACGCCGTGGTGCCTCGGCATGGGCGCGACGGCGACCTCCGGCTGGCCCGGGACGGACTGGATCGAGGACATCCTGCTGCACTCGGCCGGCCCCGACACCTACCGGCGGTGGGCGGCGGGCAAGCTGCCGTGGGATTCACCGCAGGTGCGCCAGGCGTGGCAGGACTGGGGCGCGCTGGTCGCCGCGCCGGGTGCGGTCCGCGACGGGGCACCCGCGGCGTTGCTGACGGACTTCGGCGACGCCGGGCGGGGACTGTTCACCCGGCCGGCCGGGTGCGTGCTGGAGCACCAGGCTTCGTTCGTCATGGCCCGTTACCTCGGCATGAAGCGCGCCGACGGCAGCACGCCCCGGCCCGGCAGCGGGTTCGCGTTCTTCCCCTTCCCCGGGCCCGAGGTGTCGGAGGTGTCCGCCGACCTCGCCGCGATGTTCCACGACACCCCGCAGGCGCGCGAGCTGATGAAGTACCTCGCCTCGGACGAGGCGCAGCGCATCTGGCCCGGCATCCACCGGGGCAGCGTGTTCTCGGTCGACCGGAACGTCGGAGGCGTCTACGACGACGTGGTGAGCCGCCAGGTCTCCTCGACACTGACGTCGCCGCAGCAGCGGCTGTGCTTCGACGCCTCCGACCTGATGCCGGCCACGATGACCGGGGCGTTCTACCGGGCGGTGCTGGAGTTCCTCAGCGACCCCTCGCGGCTGGGCGAGTTGCTGAAGGGCCTGGACATCGTCCGCCTGAGAGTGCCGGCCGGCGAGTGGCTGGACATCCCGTGTGGACAGTGAAGGAGCAGGCGTGACGGAGCTGGCGCGGTTCGAGCTGCAGCAGGGCGGCGACGTGGTGGTCGAGGTCGACACCGGACCGGCGACCGCCCGGGTGTCCCGCCGCGACGATCTCGTGCTCGACGCGAAGGTGTCGTTCGAGCGGGCGCTGGGCGCGGTGAAGGACGCGGCGTCCGCCGCCCTCGGCCAGTTCCAGGCGATGACCCGCAAACCGGACGAGGTGGAGATCAAGTTCGGCGTGAAGCTCTCGGCCGAAGCCGGTGCGGTGATCGCGAAAACCGGTTTGGAGGGCCAGTTCGAAGTGAAGCTCAAGTGGAAGCAGCCGTCGACGGCCGCCACCGAAGAGCCCGCGCCCGCCGGGGAGTGAACGTCCGGTCAGCCGCGCTGTCAGGAAACCGTCGCGATCGTCTCCCCCATCACCGGTGGGCAGCTCAGCAGGCGGTGCGGCGCGGGCTCGCCCGCGCCCGGGTCCACCAGGGACACCAGCAGCCGGACCGCCGCACGCCCCAGTGCCCGCCCCGGTACCTCGAAGCCGCTGATCTCGGGGCCCGGCGTGCCACCCGGTGGCCGGCCCAGCACCGCCAGCGAGACGTCGCCCGGCACCGAAACCCCGGCCTCGCGCAGGGCTCGCCGCGTCGCGTGGAACACCGCGCCCGTTTCGGTCTCCTCGACCACCAGCGCCGTCACGCCGTCGTCGAGCCAACGGCGGATCGCCGGCGCGCCGAGGTCGGCGCCGTCGGTGCGGGTCACCACCACCGACAGGCCGCCGTCGGCCGCCGCGGCGCGCGTCCCGCGCTCACGGTCGCCCGACGACGGGGCGTCGGCCGGCTCGCGCAGGTAGCGGACGCGCCGGTGCCCCGCGCGCGCCAGCCGGGTGATCACCTCCGCCGATGCGGCCACGTAGTCCGCGCCCACATGGGGAACGCGGCCGCCCAGCTCCGCGCGGCGTCCGATGGAGACGATCGGGAACCCGGCGGTGAGCAGCTCGCCGAGCGCGTCGGCCGGCACGTGCCCGCCGAGGAACAGGCAGCCGTCGGCGAGCCGCGTTCGGCGGATCCGCGCGTGGTCGGGCGCCGCGCCGGACGCGGTGAACATGATCAGGTCCTTGCCGAGCGCGGCCGCCTCGGCCTCGACGCCGGCCAGGATCGGGGCGCCGGAGCCGGCGAACGCCGGGGTCGAGGTGTAGACGCCGAGGAGGTTGTCCCGCGACGAGGCCAGCCGCTTCGCCACCGGGTCGGGCACGTAGCCCAGCCGTTCGGCGGCCTCCAGCACGCGCAGCCGCGTCCGCTCCGACAGCCGGACGCCGGTGCGGTTGCCGCCCAGCACCACCGACACCGTCGCCTGCGAGACGCCGGCGACCCGCGCGATGTCGGCCTGCCGGGGCATCCCCCGCACCCTGCCCATCGGGTACCTCGTTCGGTCGCTGGGGTCCGCTGATCCGGTTCAGCGTGCGAGGCCGCCCGGGGACGGTCAACCGTTTTGCCCGAAACTCCAGCAAACCCGGCCCGACCGTGCCGGCGGACCCGGCTGGCAGGATGCCGCCAGGCCTTGCCTGCCCCTCGACGGCGTCACCGTCGTGTCCTGCGACCAGGCGGTCGCCGCGCCGCCGGCCACCCGGCTAACGAGCCGCGTGGACGCGCTCGACCGCCGGGACGAGACCGGCCAGGCCGGGCAGCACCGCGTCGGCCACCGCCGGGTCGTGCGGGTCGCCGTGCCGGTTGATCCACACCCGCGGGATGCCCAGCGCCCGGGCCGGCACCATGTCGTGGAAGTGGCTCTGGGCCACGTGCACCCAGTTCCCGGCGGTGGCGTCGAAGGAAGCCGCGAACCGCTTGAAGTGGCCGTGGCCGGGCTTGTACCCGCCGGCGTCCTCGGCCGTCACGATCGCGTCGATCGGCACCACGAGCCGTCGTTGGGTCTCCCCGATGAGGTCGCGGTCGCAGTTGGTCAGCAAGGCGAGCCGCCAGCCCGCTTCGCGCAACGCGGTCAGCGCCGGCCGGGTGTCCGGGAAGACCGGCCAGTACGGCAGGCCGGTCCCGAGCACGGACGCGTCGTCGGCGACCAGCTCGAGGCCGGCCTCGGCCGCGGTCCGGCGGAGCGACTCCGCGAGGACCTCCCGGTACCGCCGCACCGGCACCTCGGCCTGGACCTGCGGTTCGAATCGGTTGTACACCTCGAGCAGCTCGGCACCGCGGCCGGGGAACAGCAGCTCGAGGCCGGTCCCGATGCCGTGGCGCCAGTCCACGAGCGTGCCGAAGCAGTCGAACGTCACCCAGCGGATCATCGCGCACCCCCGATTCGGTCGGCCGGCTCTCGGCCCCACCGCCAGACTGCCGTCCGGTCGTCCCGGGCGCAGGCTCAGCCCGAGCGCGCCGAGGACCGCGAAAGCTGCGCCAGGCAGTGATCGGCCAGGGCAGCGAAGTCTCCGGGCAGCTACCCGGGCTAAAGCCGGTCTAGCGCTTCCGGTAGCGCAGCACGCCCGGATCGGCCAGTTCCGCCAGGTACCGCGCGAAGGTGATCTTGCCGTCGCGGTGGTCCGGCGCCAGGTGGCCGCCTCCCGCGTACGCCCGGAAGATCTCCCCCGGCACGCTCAGCGGCACGATCCGCCGCGGCCGTCCGCTCGCCTCGGCGACCGCCTGGGCGAGTTCCGCCGCCGAAAGGATCTCCGGACCGCCGAAGTCGTCGACGCGGCCGGCCGGGTCGCCCAGCGCGAGGTCCGCGAGCCGCTCCGCGACGTCCCGGACGTCCACCGGCTGGAACGAAAAGCGCGGCACGGGCAGCACCGGCAGCCGGGACGCGCCCGCGAAGAGCGTCCGGACCAGCGCGTGGAACTGGGTGGCCCGCAGGATCGTGACCGGCAGCCCCGACGCGGCGAGGACCTGCTCGGTCTCGTGCTTGGTGCGGTAGTAGCCGAGCGGGACGCGGTCCACGCCGACGATCGAGACGTAGAGCAGGTGCGGGCCGCCGGCCCAGCGCGCGGCCTCGATCAGCGTGCGCGCGATCGCCGTCTCGTGCCGGAAGTCGGTGGCGCAGTGGACGACCACGTCCACCCCGGACACCGCGCTGTCGATGCCGCGCCCGGTCCGCAGATCACCCCGGACGACGTCCGGGCCGGCCCGCCGGCTCAGCACGCGGACCTCGTCGTCCTCCGCCGCGCGCAGCCGCGCCACCACCGCGCCGCCCAGCTGGCCGGTCCCACCCGTGACCAGGATCCGCACGAGCCCACCTCCGTCCGCGAAAGCCGCCTCGCCGCCATCCTGGCACGGCGCGACGTCCCGGGAGTCAGGCGGTCGTCAGCGCACGGCGCCGAGGCGGATCGCGTGGGTGCCCGGCGCGTTGACCGGCTCCCCGCAGTGCGCGCAGACGCTGACCGGCCTCAGCTCCTCGCCGCAGGCGTGCCGCCACAGCGTCGGCGGTTCACCCTGGTGGACGTACTGGTCGCCCCAGGCCATCAGGCCGAGCAAGATCGGCTGGAGCGCGCGGCCGGCTTCCGTCGGGTGGTACTCGTGGCGGGGCGGGTGGGCCTCGTACTGGACCTTCTCGAGCACGCCCGCGTCGACGAGCTTGCGCAGCCGCGCGGCCAGGATGTCCCGGCTGGCGCCGGTGTTCTCGGCGATCTGGTTGAACCGCCGCTCCCCCAGCATGATCTCGCGCAGGGCCAGCAGGCTCCACCGCTCGCCGACGACCTCGAGGGCCTCGGTGACCGAGCACTCGCGACCACGCCGGACCATGCCACCTCCATGGGGTTGAAAATCCAACCTAGCACGTCAATCGCATGTGACCTGAGGAACAGCTCAGTTGTGGAATCCAACTGACCCGGCTATACCGATGTCATCCCGATCTGCGAGGAGGCAGACGTCATGACGGACGCGGTGATCGTCGACGCGGTACGGACCCCGATCGGCAAGGGCAAGCCCACCGGCGCACTGGCCGGGGTGCACCCGGTCGACCTGCATGCCCACGCGCTGCGGTCGCTGGTGGAGCGCACCGGCGTCGACCCGGCCCGGATCGACGACGTGATCAGCGGCGCCGTCGGCCAGATCGGCGAGCAGAGCATGAACACCGCCCGCTGGGCCGCGCTCGCCGCCGGCCTGCCGGAGTCGGTCCCCGCGGTGACCGTCGACCGCCAGTGCGGCAGCAGCCAGCAGGCCGTCCACTTCGCCGCGCAGGGCGTCATCGCCGGCGCCTACGACGTCGTGATCGCCTCCGGCGTCGAGTCGATGAGCCGGGTGCCGATGGGCAGCCAGGTGGCCGGGCGCGACCCGTTCGGCCCGCAGATCGCCGCCCGTTACCCGGACGGCCTCGTCCCGCAGGGCATCAGCGCGGAGCTCATCGCCGCCAAGTGGGGCTTCAGCCGGGCCCAGCTGGATGAGTTCTCCGCCGAAAGCCACCAGCGGGCCGCGAAGGCGTGGGCCGACGGGAAGTTCGCGCGCGAAGTCGCCCCGCTCAAGGCGCCCGGGCCCGACGGCGCCCTGCGTGACGTCACGACCGACGAGACCGTGCGACCGGGCACCACGCCGGAAATCCTCGCCGGGCTGAAGCCCGCGTTCCGCGCCGACGTCTGGGAGCAGCGGTTCCCCGGCCTGGGCTGGCACGTGACCGCGGGCAACTCCTCGCCGATCAACGACGGCGCCGCGGGCCTGCTGATCACCAGCGGCGAGACGGCGAAGGCCCTCGGCCTGCGGCCGCGGGCCCGGATCCACAGCTTCGCCGTCGCCGGCGACGACCCGCTGTTCATGCTGACCGGCATCATCCCGGCGACGCGGAAGGTCCTGGACCGGGCGGGCTTGAGCGTGTCGGACATCGACGCCTTCGAGGTCAACGAGGCGTTCGCCAGCGTCGTCCTCGCCTGGCAGGCCGAGATCGGCGCCGACCTCGCGAAGGTCAACGTCAACGGCGGCGCGATCGCCATCGGCCACCCGCTCGGCGGCAGCGGCGCCCGGCTCATGACCACGTTGCTGTCGGTGCTGGAGCAGACCGGCGGCCGCTACGGCCTGCAGACGATGTGCGAAGCGGGCGGCCTCGCCAACGCGACGATCATCGAACGCCTGCACTGACGCGCCAGGGCCGCCGGCCACCCTGAAATACGTCAGCCGGGGTCGGGTGGTTCCTCGACACCGTCGCGGTCGGCCCATTCCAGCAGCGGGTCCAGCGAGAACACGGCGTCGTCGATGCCCGCGTGGAGGTCGCCCAGCTCGGCGAACCGGGCCGGGACGGTGGCGATCGTGAAGTCGCCGGGCTCGACGTCGTCGATCTCCGTCCAGCGGATCGGCGTCGACACCGTGCCCTCGGGGTTCCCGCGGACCGAGTAGGCGCCGGCGATCGTGTGGTCGCGCGCGTTCTGGTTGTAGTCGACGAAGAGCAGGCGCGGGTCCCGGTCCTTGCGCCACCAGCTCGTGGTGACGTCGTCCGGGGCGCGGCGCTCGACCTCGTGGGCGAAGGCGAGCGCCGCCCGGCGGACGTCGGTGAAGCCCCAGCGGGGTTCGATCCGGACGTAGATGTGCAGGCCGCGGCCACCGGAGGTCTTCGGCCAGCCGACCGCGCCGAGTTCGTCGAGGACTTCGTGCGCCACGTGCGCGACCCGGCGGACGCGGTCGAAGCCGCAGTCGGGCATCGGATCCAGGTCGATGCGCCACTCGTCCGGCTTCTCGGTGTCGGCGCGCCGCGAGTTCCACGGGTGGAACTCCACTGTGGACATCTGCACCGCCCACGCGACGTGCGCCAACTCGGTGACGCACAGCTCGTGCGCGTGCCGCCCGTAGCGGGGGAACTCGACCCGGACCGTCTCCAGCCACGGCGGCGCGCCGTTCGGGACGCGCTTCTGGTGCACCTTCTCCCCCGCCACGCCGGACGGGAAGCGGTGCAGCATGCAGGGCCGCTCGCGCAGCGCGTTGACGATGCCGTCACCGACCGAAAGGTAGTAGTTGACCAGGTCGAGCTTCGTCTCGCCGCGGGCCGGGAAGTAGACCCGGTCCGGGTTGGAGATCCGCACGGTCCGGTGCCCTACCTCGAGCTCGACCGCCGCCGACTTCTGCGCCATGCGTGAGACGCTAGCCCAAACCGGCGCTACGGTGGGGCTGGTGAGCTTGCCGCCGGACGGTCATGTCCACACCGAATGGTCCTGGGACACGGTCACCGGGTCGATGCTCGGCTCGTGCGAACGGGCGCTCGAGCTGGGGCTGCCGTCGGTGGCGTTCACCGAGCACGCGGACCTCACGCCGTGGTTGATGCCCGAGCCGACCCGGCCGCTGCTGCCGGACCACTTCCGGGTCAGGCTGCGCCCGGACGGCGTCCTGGAGCCGCCGGACCTGGACGTCTCGGGGTACCTGGCGTGCGTCGAGGAATGCCGCTCACGGTTTCCGTCGCTGCGGATCCTGTCGGGGGTGGAGCTGAGCGAGCCGCACTGGCACCGCCCGCGCGCCGACGCGCTGCTCGCGGCCCACGACTTCGACCGGGTGCTGGGCTCGGTGCACTCCCTGCCGGGCGGCGACGGCCACCACCACGAGCTCACCGTGATCTCCGGCCGCCCGCCGGGTGAGCTCCTGCGGGCCTACCTCGCCGAAGTGCTGGGACTCGTCGAGTCGACGGCCGATTTCGCGGTGCTCGCGCACATCGACTACGCGCTGCGGTCGTGGCCGGCCGAAGGTCCGCCGTTCGTGGCAGCGGACTTCGAAGAGGAATTCCGCACGGTCCTGCGCGCCCTCGCTTCGAGCGGACGCGCGCTGGAGGTCAACACGAAGGTGCCGCTGCCGGGCGATGTGGTCCGCTGGTGGTTCGACGTCGGCGGTGACGCGGTCGCCTTCGGCAGTGACGCCCACGAGCCCGGTCTGGTCGGCCACGGCTTCGCCGAGGCGGCCGCCATGGTCGAGTCGTGCGGCTTCCGGCCCGGCCGCACCCCGCACGACTTCTGGCGCCGCTGATCCCCGGTGGTCAGAGCGTCCAGGATGCCCATGGTCACCAGTGTGACCCGGGAGATCAGGGGCGCGTCAAGGTCACCAGGAACGGCCGGAAACCGTACGTCGCGTAGAAAGCGACTGCACTTTCGTTCTGCGCGTACGCCTGCACGGTCAGCTCGTTCGCCCCGCGCTCGTGAGCCCACTTCACGAAGGCGTCGACGAGCGATCCGCCCACACCGGACCGGCGGTGTTCCGGCGCCACCCGCATGCTCTCGAGCACCGCCCTGGTCACGCCGGGCCGGAGCGGATCGGGTGGACGCAGGCGGCCGACCAGATGACCCGCGCCGTCGCCGGCGAGCAGGCACAGGCAGGCCGGGTCGTCGACGAGACCCGCGTAGTAGGCCGCGCCTTCGCGGGCCGGCCAGCCGGTGTCCATGAACGGGTCACGGCGCCCGGCGTCTTCGGCGAACAGCCCCGCGACCGACTTCACCAGTTCCGGAACATCCTCGATGCCACATACGGAAACGGTCATGTCAGGCACCGTAACGCGGTGTTTTTTCGAAGTAAATTTCGACTTTCACGGGCGCAGCCGCGCCAGGCTTTCCAACGCGAGCTGTTCCAGATGCCCGGCGGCCGCGGCACTTCCGCCCGCCGCGTGGAACGAAGCCGCCACGGTTTCCGCCGCCCGGCGGTACGACGGCTCCGTGAGCACCTCAGTGACCGCCGCCGCGATGCGGGGCGCGTCCGCGCGGCCGAAGCGCAGCCGGATCCCGGCGCCCGCCGCGACCACCTGGGCGGCGACGATCGGCTGGTCGTCGCGGATCGGGGCCACCACGAGCGGCAGGCCGTGCCACAGCGTCTCGCAGACGGTGTTGTGGCCCGCGTGGCACAGCACCGCGTCCACCCGCGGCAGCAACGGCAGCTGCGGGACCCGCGGGCACACCAGGACGTTCGGCGGGACCTCGCCGAGCACGCCGCCTGGGTCGGCGATCACCGCGCGCGCGGCCAGCCCGGCGAACGCCTCCGCCGTCGCGGTCAGGAACTCCGCGCCCGCGCCGGTGTTGGCCGTGCCGAGGGAGACCAGCACCGTCGGGCAGAGCGGGTCGAGCCACTCCCACGGGAAGTCCGTTGTGGACGGACGCGAGCCGAGCGCGGGCCCGACGAGCCGGGTGCGCGGGGGCAGCTCGGCCGAGCCGAGCAGCTCGCTGGTGGTGAAGGCGAGCACGCCGTGGGGCGAGAACCGGGGATCCGCCGAGCCGCGGCCGCCGGCGACCCGCGCGCGCAGGCCGGCCAGCAGCTCGCCGACCCACTCCGCGACCTTCGGCATCCCGGCGAGCGGGTCGGTCAGCTCGGCCGACGTCGTCGCCGAGGTGACCCACGGCAGGCCGCGGGCTTCGGCGAGCAGGCCACCGGCGAGGGCCTGCTGGTCGGCGACGACGACGTGCGGTCCGAACGCGTCGATCGCCGCGTCCACCCCGGGCGCCATCGCGTCGGCCAGCGGGACGAGGAAGTCCTGCCAGAGGAACCGCAGCGCGGCGGGTCCCTTGAGCCCCGGCGGTCGTTCGGCCACGCCGGCGGGGAGGGCGCACGAGAACACGAGCGCGTCCGGGCCGGCCAGCTGCCACAGCAGCTCGGCGTGCCCGGCCCAGGCGACCTCGTGCCCGCGCGCGGTGAGCTCGGCCGCGACGCCCGCGGCCGGGTTGACGTGCCCGACCAGCGGCGGGACGACGAACAGGAACCGGCCCACTAGCGCACCCGCGCCGCGACGCGCGAGGTGTCACGGACCCACTCGAAGATCAGCTCGATGGTCTCGTCGGTCCGCTCGACCAGCACCGAGTGGCCCTGGTCGGGCAGCACGACGGTGCGGCACCGCTCCAGGTGCGCCTCGAAGTGCGGCACCTGCGCGGCGAGTCCCGAGTCGCCGCCGAAGATGGCGAACACCGGGCAGCGCACCGCCGAGAGGTCGGCCGCGATGGTCGCGCTGCGCGGGATGTCCTCGGCGATCGTGGTGGTCTGGAGGATCCGGTTCGCCGCCTTCGACAGCCGGGCGGTGTGCGCGCCGTGGTTGTCTTCGATCCAGCCGATCACCTCGTCGATGGCCAGCCGGGTCTTCGCGTCGGCGAGACCGTCGGCCATGTGCCGCGTCCACTCCTCGGTCGGTGGTTCGCCTTCGATCACGACGACGCTCGCGACGCGGTCGGGCCGGGCGGCGGCGAGCCCGAAGGCCACCGAGCTGCCGAAGGAGTTGCCCACCACATGCACCAGCCGCGTGACACCGCAGGCGTCCAGGACGGCGACGAGGTCGTCGACGAACTGCTCCAGGCGGTACCCGGACTCCGGCCGGGTCGTGCGGCCGTGCCCGCGCAGGTCGTACATCAGCACGTCGAGCCCGCGCGCGGCGAAGGCCGGGCCGAGCGTGAAGTAGTAGCTGGCGAGGCTGTCGGTCAGCAGGCCGTGGACGCACACGACGATCGGCGCGTCCCCGTCGAGCGGCACTTCCGGGGCGAGCCGTTGGACGTGCACGTCCAGCTCGCCCGCCCGGACGCGGCTCACGCCGTCGCCCGCAGCGAGGCGACGATGTACCGGACGAGCTCGCCCACGGTCAGCGCGATGATCTCCTCGAGGTCGCGCTCGGCGATGAACGTCGCGAAGTTGACGCGGTCGCCGTAGTGCTCGCGCAGCTGCCCGGACAGCGCCACCAGGTCGACGCTCTCCAGTTCGAGGTCGTCGTGGAAGGTCGTGTCCATGGTGATTTCGCCGGTGTCGTCCTCGTCGAGGCCGTACTCTTCCAGCAGCGCCCGCAGCATTTCGCCGAGCTGAGCCAGGACGGCCACCTCGTCGGTCGCCCCCTGGACAGCCGTGGTTTCGATGCTCATTCCGCAGTCTCCTTCGTCTCTTCGGTCCAGGCGACGACGTAGCGGCGCGGCGGCGCGCCGGGCGGGTTCTCGCTGTCGGCGCAGCACACGTGGTGGTCGCGCCCGGCGACGCGGACGACGAGTTCGTCCGGCGCGGCCGCGACGACCGCGAAGTCCCGGGGTTCGCCGCGAAGGCCGGTGCCGCGCAGCTTCGCGACGGCTTCCTTCGCGGTCCAGAACCGGGCGAACCAGCGGTCCGGATCGCCGGGAAGGCTCGCGTACAGAGCCAGCTCCGCCGCGCCGAGTGCCGCGTCCACAGTGGACTCCGCACGCGGCACGACCTCTTCGACGTCGATGCCGCACAGCCCGAACCGGGCGATCGCCACCCCCGCCTCGGCCCGGTGCGCCACCGAAATCGTCAAGGGCGGCAGCTCCCGGCCGTAGGCGCCGGTCGCGAACGGACGGCCGGTGTCGTCGTTGCCGATCCGCAGTTCGGCCGGGAACATCTCCGACTCGCCCCGGGCCCAGAGGAACTGGCGCACCGCGTCCTTCGCCGCGATCCGGCCGAGCAGCCACTGCCGCCGCCCGCGCGGCGGACGGCGTTCGTAGGCGCCGCGTTCGGGGCCGGCGAGGTAGTTGCGCATGATCAGCTCGCGGGTGGCCAGGTCCGGCCACTGCTCGTGCACGAGTGCCCAGCCGCCCGGCTGCTCGACCGACAGCGTCGAGCGCTCGGGGGTCCGGTCGGCCTGGCGGATGTGCGGGGTGCTGTCGAACCGCCGGTCGCGCCAGCCGGTGAACTCGGCCCAGACCTGTCCGTTGTGGACGATCTGCATGTCGGCGTCGAGGAACTCGTCGGTCAGCGCGGTGATCCGGACCAGGCACTCCAGCCGCTCCCCCGGCGCCGGGTGCGGGCCGTGGAACCGGATTTCGCGCATGGCGACCGGGAAGACGGTCGTGCGTTCGGGCTGCCGGGACATGATCCAGTAGCCGAGCACCTGGCCGACGTTGTCGAGCAGCGCGCCCGGCGCGGCCGGCGTGGTCAGCACGGCCCGCACGTGCCGGTCGCCGACGGCCGTCAGCTCGGTGACACCCTGGAAGCGCGGGCCGTGGAACATCCAGCGGTCGCCGTACAACTGGGCCGCCGTCATCTCCGGCACCTGCTCCGCCGACGCCGGGAACCGCCACGGCGCGGGGGCGTCCGCGGGGTAGGCGGTGGCGAGTTCCACGACCGCCTGGGAGTAGCCCTCCAGGGCCGCGAGCACCCGGTCGGCGCCGTGGGGCCGGACCCGGACCGGCACCGTGACGGCCGGGACCGCCGTGATCCACTGGCTGAGCCGGACGTCGTGCACCGCGACCGCGCGGCGGCCGGGCGCGGCCTGCTCGGCGAAACCCATCAGGTGGTCGATCACCGTGGTAGCCGGCACCACCGGCCATCGGTCGCCCGGATCGGCCTGCGGTGGCTGCTTGAAGAAGCAGTGGTCGAGCAGGTACGGCATCGCTTCGACCGAGACGCTGAGTGTGGTGTCCAGCGGCTTTGGCGCCGGAAGGCGGCGTGCCGGCCCGGCGAGCACCGTGGACGCCAGCTCGGCGGTGTCCTCCAGCAGCCGGGCGAACTCCGCGGCCAGCGGTCCCTTTCCGGCCAGGTCGCCCACCGTGGACCGGTGGGTGGCCGGCAGCGCGATCCGCGCGCGGACCTCTTCGTCCAGGGAGATCAGGTGGCCGCCCAGGTCCAGTTTGACCAGCCGGTGCGCGGCCGGGCGGCCACCGCCGCCGGGCAGGCGGGCGAAGTCGACGTCGAGGCCGTCAGCCCACAGCGCGGTCGCGACCCGGCGCAGCTGCGCGAGGCCGGGGCGGTGCGCCGAGTGCGCCGCCACGACCAAGTGCTCTTCCCCGTGCAGGGTGTCGCCGACCAGGGAACCGAGCTGTCCCGCGCCGAGCTGGACGAACGCCCGGAACCCGGCGGCGTGCAGCGCCCGGACGAGCGGGCGGAACCGGACCGGTTCCAGCAGGTGCCGGACGAACAGCTCGCGGACCTCCGCTTCGGCGGCCGGGTACTCCGACACCGTGGTCGCCGACCAGAGCGGCACGTCCGGCGGGTGCAGGGTGAACCGTGCGGCCGCCTCGCGGATCGGGTCCAG
Source organism: Amycolatopsis sp. NPDC051128 (assembly GCF_040682715.1). NCBI lineage: Bacteria > Bacillati > Actinomycetota > Actinomycetes > Pseudonocardiales > Pseudonocardiaceae > Amycolatopsis > Amycolatopsis sp. NPDC051128. The sequence continues at coordinate 206,754 of NZ_JBFBBN010000003.1, forward strand.
GTACGGCCGCAGCATCGGGGTGTGGAAGCCGGACCGGAACGGCAGCACCTGCGCGACGATCCCCGCGGTCCGGAACCGGCTGACGAGCGTGCCGACCGCCGCCGCCGGACCGCAGATCATGGCCTGGTTGGGCGAGTTGTCGTGGGAGAGCACGACGTCCGTGCGCCCGGCCAGCTCCTCGAGCACCCGGGGCGCGGGTGCGCCGACCGCGGCGAAGGTGAGCCCCGGGACGACGAGGGCGTCCGGGTCGAACCCGGCGAGAAAGGCATCGACCTCCGCTTCGGCGTGCACGCCGGCCACGGCCATCGCCGTCCATTCACCCAGGCTGTGCCCGGCGACGGCGTCCGGGGTGACGCCGATCCGCCCGAGGGCGGCGTGCAGCAGCCTGCCCAGCTCGAACACCGCGGCGCCCTGGCGGCCGACGTCACCGACCTCGACGTCGCCGTGCTTCCAGGGCAGGCCGAAGTGGCGGGCGACGTCGCCGCAGTTCAGCGTCAGCTCCGACTCCAGGCCGGGGAAGACGAACGCGACCTTGCCGCCGCCCGGCCCGAGCAGAGGGCGGTCGGCGAACCACACGTCGTTGCGGCCGCGCCAGGCCCGGCCCCGCGCCAGTGCCTTCCTGGCCAGGGCCAGCCGCTTCTCCGTCGGGTCGACGATGCCGAGCCGGACCGGCCCGTCGCCGGTCTCCTGGGGTCCGGGGCGGTCGAACAGGTCACGCAGCGCCTCGACGGTCGGGGCGGCGAGCCTCAGCACGCGTTCGGGCTCACGCACCACGACGGCCGGCACCGCCCGGTCCGGCGCCTGTTCCAGCACGACGTGGGCGTTGATCCCGCCGAAGCCGAACGCGTTGACCCCGGCGCGGCGCACCGCGGCGTCCCACGGCGCCGCGGTGTCCAAAGTGGAGAAGCGGGTCTTCGCCAGCGCCGGATGCGGGTCGTCGCAGTGCAGGGTGGGCAGCAGGACGCCGTGGTGCACGGCCAAGGCCGCCTTGACCAGCCCGGCGACACCGGCCGCCGGCATCGTGTGGCCGATCATCGACTTGACCGAACCGAGCACCGCGCTGCCCGCCGGGCCGAACACCGCTTCCAGGGTGGCCAGTTCGGCCGCGTCGCCGGCCGGGGTCGCGGTGCCGTGGGCCTCCAGGAGCCCGATCGAATCCGGGGCGGCGGGGTCGAGGCCCGCCGCGGCCCACGCCTGGCGGACCGCCCGGACCTGGCCGCCGGAGTCCGGGCTGGCCAGGCTGGCGGTCCGGCCGTCGGAGGCGACGCCGGTGCCGGTGATCACGGCGTAGACGCGGTCGCCGTCCCGCTCGGCGTCGGCGAGGCGTTTCAGCACGACGACGCCGGTGCCCTCGCCGATCAGCACGCCGTCGGCGTCGCGGTGGAACGGGCGGATGCGCTCGGACGGCGACAGCGCGCCGAGCTGGTTGAACACGCTCCAGAGGGTGATGTCGTGGCAGTGGTGCACCCCGCCGGCGAGCACGACGTCGCAGCGGCCGGTGGCGAGTTCCCGCACGGCGTGGTCGACGGCGATCAGCGAAGACGCGCAGGCGGCGTCCACCGTGTACGCGGGGCCCCGCAGGTCGAGGCGGTTGGCCAGCCGTGACGCGGCCAGGTTGGGCACCAGGCCGATCGCGGATTCCGGCGCCTCCGGGCCGAGCTGGTCGGTGAAGGCCTGCCGGACGGCGTCGAGGCGCGCGGGGTCGAGGTCGGGCAGCAGCTCGCCGAGCGTGCGGACGAGCTGGCTGGCGGTGCGGACGCGCTGGTCGAGGCGGACCAGCCCGGGTGTCAGGTAGCCGCCGCGGCCGAGCACGACGCCGATCCGGCCGCGGTCGGCGGGCAGCCGGTCCTGGCCGCCCGCGTCCGCGACGGCCTGCGCCGCGACCCGCAGCGCGATCAGCTGGTCGGGTTCGGTGGCGGACACCGAGTTCGGCATGATCCCGAACCCGGTGACGTCCACTTCGGCCAGTTCGTCGACGAACCCGCCGCGCCGGCAGTAGACCCGATCGGCCCGCCGCTCCGCGTCCGGTGCGTAATGCGCGCCGTCCCACTTCTCCGGCGGCACTTCGGTGATGGCGTCGACGCCGCCGGCGAGATTGCGCCAGTACGTCGCCAGGTCCGGCGCGCCGGGCAGCAGCACCGACATCCCGACGATGGCCACGGGGTCCGGCATCCGCGTCACCAGCCCGAAGCGGTGTGGACGACGGCGGCGGTGTCCTGGCGGCCCCACGCCAGCTCGCGGAGCAGGCCGAGGGCGCCCTCCTCCGGGTCGATCAGCGCGATGCCGCGGCGGGCGTAGTCGCGCATCAGCGCGGGCGTCACCATGCCGTCGTGGTCACCGGTCGGCGCCCACGGTCCCCAGTGGACGGTCACCGCGCGTCCGGCTGGCCACCGCCTGCCGAGTGCCTCCAGCGCGTCGTTGGCGGCGGCGTAGTCCGACTGGCCGCGGTTGCCGAGCGTCGCGGCGATGCTGCCGAACAGCACCACGAACTTCGGCTCGTCCGGCAGGTCGGCCGTCGCCTCCAGCAGGGTCCGGGCGCCGTCGACCTTCGTGCCGTACACGCGGTTGAACGACTCCGGGGTCTTCTCGGCGACCAGCTTGTCCTCGATCACCCCGGCCGCGTAGACGATGCCGTCGAGGCGGCCGTGCTCGGCGTGGATCTCCTTGACCGCGCGGTGCACGGCTTCGGCGTCGAGCATGTCGACGGACTGGTAGCGCACCGGGCTGCCGAGGGCTTCGAGCTCGCGCAGCGTCCGGCGGACTTCGCGTTCGCCCTCGATCCGGCGCACAGTCCGTTCGATCTCGGCGGGACTGTTCAGCCCGCTCGCAATCAGGGCGGCGCGCAGTTCCTTGGCGTCCTTCGCCCGCGGGAACTCGTCGCCGGCGGCCGGGACCGGCGTCCGGCCGAGGAGTTCGACGCGGCAGCGGGCCGCCGCGGCCAGGGTGGCGGCGAACCGGGCGGTGATGCCCTTGGCGCCGCCGACGAGCAGGACGACGGAGTCGCGGTCCAGGCCGATCGCGGCCGCCTCGGCGGCGCCGTCGCCCGCCGGGCCCGCGCCGCTGGTGGCGAGCGGGCCGAGTTCCCGCTCGGTCATCCGGAAGCCCCTGCGGGCCCCGCCTTCGCGGACCACGACGGGTTCGCGGTCCACAGTGGACAACTCGGCGACGAGCGCGGCCGCGCTTTCGTCGGTGGTGGCGCCCGGCGGCAGCTCGACCACTCTGGCCAGGGTGTCCGGGTACTCGCGGGCGATGCTGCGGTGGAACCCGCGCAGGCCGTCGCCGGGTCCGGCGGTCAGCAACCAGGCCGGGTCCCCGGCGAGGGCGGCACGGTAACGGGGGAAGGCGGCCGGCAGCACCGGCCCGGCCGCCGGGAGGTCGATCACCCCGTCGAACCCGGCGCGGACGTCGTCGGCGATCTCGGCCGTCGCGCCCAGACCGGTGAGCCGGGTCCGGACGGCTTCGGCCAGCGGGCCGGAGCCGAGGACGAGGAACTTCCGGCCGGCGACCTCGGGCGTCCCGGCGGGTGCCAGGTCGACCTCGGCCATGACCAGGCGTTTCGGCGCGACGATGACCGGCGTGGGCCCGGCTTCCGGCGCGGGTTCGGACGTTGCGACTTCCGGCTTCGCGGATCCCGCGTCGAGGAGGTCCGCGATCGCCGCGGCCGTGCGGGCCTTGGCCAGTTCCTCGACGTCACTACCGGTGTCCAGGTTCAGCCGGGTAGCCAGTTCCCCGGCGATCTCGGCCCGCTTGATCGAGTCGATGCTCAGGTCGGCTTCCAGATCGAGATCCGGCTCGATCATCTCCACCGGATAGCCGGTCCGCTCCCCGATCACCTCGACGATCGTCTCCAGGACAGAGCGCCCCAATGTGGCGTTCGGTGCGTCCAACGCACCCAATGTGGCGTTCGGTGCGTTGGACGCAACCAACGCCACATTGGGGCGCTGGTCACCGATCAGCTCCGCGATCGCCGCCGCCGTCCGGGCCTTGGCGAACTCCTCGACGTCACCGCCGGCGAGCCCCAGCCGGGACGCGAGCTCGCCCGCGATCTCCGCGCGCTTGATCGAGTCGATGCTCAGGTCGGCTTCCAGATCGAGATCCGGCTCGATCATCTCCACCGGATAGCCCGTCCGCTCCCCGATCACCTCGACGATCGTCTCCAGCACCGAGCGCCCCAATGTGGCGTTCGGTGCGTCCAGCGCACCCAAAGTGGCGTTCGGTGCGTCCAGCGCAACCAACGCCACATTGGGGCGCTCGGACACGGCCCGAACCGGGGCGTCGCTGCCGAGGAAGCCGAGGAGCACGTCGCGCTGGGCGGCGATCATTTCCCGGCTCGTGCGGAGGAAGTCGGCGACCAGCGCCTCCGACGCCGACCCCGTCGCCGCCTCGGGCGCCGGGGCGGCCAAGCCGAGTGAGAGCCGCTCGGCCGGGCGCAGGGCGCCGGCCGGGATCGTGCCGTCCGCGGTGCGGAGCAGGTGGCCGTCGACCGTCCACCCGGGACACTTCGGACGCGGGGTGGCCGCCGCGTCGACCGCGTCGCGGCCGCGGAACAGCCAGCCCGTCTCGACGGCCACCCCGGCCACCGCCAGCTGGGCGAGCGCGCCGAGGAAGCCCGGGAGGCCGCGGCGGCCCGGCTGCTCGAAGCCGACCGTCCGGTGTGGCCGGTCGCCGAGGATCGCGCCGACCTGCCTGGCCAGCACCGCACCCGGCCCGGCCTCGACGAACACCCGCGCGCCGGCCGCGTACATCGCCTCGACCTGCTCGACGAACCGGACGGGCGCGCCCAGTTGCGCGGCCAGCTCGCCGCGGATCTCGTCGGGATCCGCCGGGTAGGGGCCGGCGGTCCGGTTGCCGTAGACCGGGACGGCGGGGCGCACGACGCCGATCGCGCCGAGGGCGCGGCCGAACGCCTCCCCCGCCGGAGCCACCAGGGGACTGTGGAACGCGCACGCGACCCGGATCCGCTTCGCGCCGAGCCCGGCGGCGCGCAGCTGCCCGACGGCGGCTTCGACGTCGGCGGTCGGCCCGGAGATCACCGTCTGTTCCGGCGAGTTGTGGTTGGCCAGGACGACGGCGGCGAGCCCGGCGTCGGCGAGGACCTTGCCGGTCTCGGCCGCGCCCGCCGAGACCGCGGCCATCGCGCCCGGATCCCCGTCCGGGACGGCGTCGACGATCGCCCCGGCGCGGGCGTGACTGGCGTGCAGCAGTGCTTCGGGGGTGAGCGCGCCGGCCGCGGCCAGCGCCGTCAGTTCGCCGTAGCTGTGCCCGCCGACCATCCCGGGCCGCACCCCGGCGCGGGTCAGCAGCCGGAACGCGGCCAGCCCGGCGAGGCCGAGCGCGGGCTGGGCGACGCGGGTGTCGGTGACGCGGTCGGCGGCGTTCTGCCGGGCCTGCTCCCCGAACGCCGCCGGGCCGAACACGACGTCGGCGGTCGGCGGGTCCAGCCGCAGGTACCGCTGCAGCTCGGGGAAGGTGACGAACAGCTCGGCGAACATGCCCGGCCGCTGGCTGCCCTGGCCGGGGAACAGCACCGCGACCTCGCCCGGTTCGGCCGGGCCGGCGCGGTACACCCCGGGCACATCTCGCCCGTCCAGTGCCCGGCGCAGCAGCCCGGTCAGCTCGTCCACAGTGGACGCGACGACGGCGAGCCGGACCGGCCGGCCCTCGGCTCGCCGCGACGCGCTCAGCGCCAGGTCGCGCAGCCGCCACGGCCGGTGCCCGGCGGGCACGTCTTCGGCCAGCGCCAGCAGGTCGCGGGCGGCCGCGTCGGTGGCGAAGAGGAACAGCTCGGCCGGCCACTCGTCGGCCGCCTGCGCCGGCGGGACACTGTCGTGCGCGCCGAGCACGACGTGGAAGTTCGTGCCGCCGAAGCCGAACGCGCTGACCCCGGCGAACCGTTCGGCGGGCGGCGCGGCCCACGGCTGCGCCGCCGACTGGAACACGAAGGGGCTGGTGCCGGGATCCCACGCGGGGTTCGGCGAAGAAAGGTGCAGTGTCGGCGGTTTGACGCCGGTGTGCAGCGCGAGCGCGGTCTTGATCAGCCCGGCCAGTCCCGCGGCGCACTTGGTGTGCCCGATCTGCGACTTCACCGAGCCGATCGTGCACCCGCCCGGCGCGGCGCCGGCCTCGGTGAACACCTTCGTCAGCGTGCCCAGCTCGGTCCGGTCGCCGACGACGGTGCCGGTGCCGTGCGCCTCGACCAGCCCGACGCGCGCGGGCGAGACGCCGGCGTTGCGGTAGGCGCGGGTCAGCGCGGTGTGCTGGCCCTCCGGCCGGGGCGCGGTGAGGCCGAGCGCGCGGCCGTCCGATGCCGCGCCGACGCCCTTGATCACCGCGTAGACCCGGTCGCCGTCGCGTTCGGCGTCGGCCAGGCGCTTCAGCGCGACGCAGCCGACACCTTCGCCGAGCGCGATGCCGTCCGCGGCGCTGTCGAACGTCGCGGACCGGCCGGTCGGCGAGAGGGCGTGCGCGGAAGCGAACAGGAGGTAGTCGTTGATGCCGTTGTGCAGGTCCGCGCCGCCGCAGAGGACGAGGTCGCTGGTGCCGGCGGTCAGCTCCTTGCAGGCGACGTCGACCGCGGTCAGCGACGACGCGCAGGCGGCGTCGACGGTGTAGTTCGCGCCGCCCAGGTCGAGCCGGTTGGCGATCCGCCCGGCGATGACGTTCGCCAGCACGCCGGGGAAGGAGTCGTCGGTGATCCGCGGCAGCCGCTCGTCGAGCGCGGGCGGCAGTTCGCCCAGGTAGGACGGCAGCACGGTGCGCAGCGTCATCGCGTTCGACAGGTCGCTGCCCGCCTCGGCGCCGAACACCACCGACGTCCGGGCCCGGTCGAAGGCGCGGTCGGCGTAGCCCGCGTCGGCCAGCGCGCGGCGCGCGGCCTCCAGCGCCAGCAGCTGCACCGGTTCGATGCTGGCCAGCGACGACGGCGGGATGCCGTAGCGCAGCGGGTCGAACCCGATCTCCGGCAGGAATCCGCCCCAGCGCGACGGTGTGCGCTCGCCCTGGCCGTCCGCGTCGTAGTACAGCTCGGTGTCCCAGCGCTGCGGCGGGACTTCGGTGACGGCGTCGGCGCCGGCCAGCACGTTCGCCCAGAACGTGGCCAGGTCGGGCGCCTGCGGGAACATGCAGGCCATCCCGACGATCGCGATGTCCAGTGGCGCGGGCGCGGGCGGTTCCGGCGTCGCGACGCCGAGTCCGGCGGCCCGGGCGCGCAGGAATTCGTTCGCGCCTTCACCCACCGCGTGGTGCAGGTCGGCGATCGTCGTGACGGCCGAGCGCAGCACCGCGACTTCGCCCGCCATGAACATGCCTTCGGCGAGCTGCCGGTCCTCGCCGACGTCGCGCAGTTCGGCGCCGACGCGCTCGATGCCCTTGCTCGCCAGGCGGAGGCGGCCGACGTTCAGGGTTTCGAGCTGCTCCCAGGCGTCCCGGCTGGGTACGCCCCGCTCGGCGAGGTCCGCCTTGATCGCCGCGTACTCCTCGGTGAACGGGCTGCGGACGCAGCGGGTGGCGTGGCCCGGCGCGGTTTCGAGGAGATCGGTGTGCTCGGCGCCGAGCAGGCGGCGCTGGAACAGCGGGAGCACGGCGCCCGCGTCGACGGCCTCGCGGGTGAAGAGGTAGGCGGTGCCCATCAGCACCCCGATCGCCGCGCCGCGCGCGGCCACCGGCGCGGCGAGGGCGGCCACCATCGCGGCCGAGCGCTCGTCGTGGATCCCGCCCGCGAACAGCAGCCGCAGGTCCGCTGCGGCATCCGGGGCCGCCGCGAGGAAATCGGCGAGGACGCCGAGCTGGGCCTCCCACAACGGGAAGCTGGTGCGGGGCCCGACGTGGCCGCCGCACTCCGACCCTTCGAAGACGAACTTGCGGGCACCGGCCTGCAGGAACTGCTTGAGCAGCCCGGGCGAGGGCACGTGGAGGAAGGTCGCGATGCCGGCGTCCTCGAGGGCCGCGGCCTGGGCCGGGCGGCCGCCGGCGATGATCGCGTGGGTGGGCCGCAGTTCGCGGATCACTTCGAGCTGCGCGGACTTGACGTCGTCGGCGGCGAAGCCGAGGACGCCGACACCCCAGGGCGCGCCACCGACGGCTTCGCGGGTGCGCTCCAGGAGTTCGCGGGTCTGCTCCGGGCCGGACAGGGCCAGCGCGACGAACGGCAGCGCCCCGCCCGCGGCGACTTCGGCGGCGAACGCGGGCTGGTCGCTGACCCGCGTCATCGGTCCCTGGGCGATCGGCAGCGTCGTGCCGAGCGCGCGGCTGCCCGCGCTGCCGGGGCCCAGCACCGGGATTTCCGTGCGCAGCGCCTCGCCGACGGCCTCGCGAAGACCACGCACCGCCGCGGTCACCGTGCCCCAGCGGTCGCGGAAGCGGGTGGCGAGGAAGACGTCCTGGCCGGCTTCGAGCGGCTCCGAACCGCGCCGCGCCAGGACGCGGACACCGTCGGCGACGATCGTTTCCGAACCGTCGAGGCCGGTGAGGGCGCCGGTGAGCGCCGACGGCAGCTCGGCCTCCGGCAGCAGGGCGAGCTGGGTGTCGACGACGACCCCGGCCGCCCCGCCCGCGACCGCGGCCGCTGCGGTGTGCGGCCCGATCCCGCCGGCCGCCCACACCGGGACGTCCAGGGCTTCGTCGGCGAGCAGGGCCTGCAGCAAGACGAACGTGCTCAGTTCACCTGTCCGGCCACCGCATTCGTGACCGCGCGCGATCAGGCCGTTGGCGCCGCCGTCGACCGCCCGCGCTGCTCCCGCGCGGCTGGTGACCTCGGCCAGCACGCGCCGTCCCGGGAAGTCCCGCGCCGTGCACGGGGAGTCTTCGGTCAGCAGGACGGTGGTCGCGCTTTCGGGCAGCTCCGCGGCCGTGACCGGACGCGTGAGCCGGACGCCGAACGCCGGCACGCCCCATTCCCCCAGCAGCGCGAGCTCGTCCGTGGCCGCGGTGCCCGGGCCGGTCAGGTCGAGCACGCCGAGCCCGCCCCCGCGGGCCGCGGCCGCGACTCCGCGCGCCGACGGCCACCGGAGTGGCGACACGGCAACGACGAGCGCGGCCGATACGCGGTCGTCTTTCGAGACACGCATGGGAACTCCCGCTACGCACGAAAGGGTGATGGGCAACGGGAGTACTTAAGCGGGTTCCTTCCATGCCGTCAACAACCCGACACGATTTCATAGCGGAGGTTCAGAAAAATCGGGATCGACCAGCCCGGGGACGCAAGAATTTAACGCCGGCGTCACGTTCCGCACGACGGGATGGCGCGTGGATTGCCGTCCGGACGGATGATCACCGCCTGACCGATGTGGCCCGGTGGTCCACCCGCCTCGCGCCACCGGACGGCGCAAGCCATCCCGCCCGGTGGACGCAGTGCGGTTGGCCACGCCGGCCCACGCCGAACGGCGGGCCCTCGTTTCCCGCGGGCCACGACGGCGTGTCCCGGCGGTAAACCGGCCGCACCGCCATCGGCCATCCGTGAACGATTTTCGGATATCCTTCCACCCGTTCATGACGACAGTTTCTCCGCAATTTTCAGAAGCCCCGAAGAATGGGGCCGGAAACGTCCGGTCCGGCCGCGCCCGGCCCGGAGGTCCACTGTGGATTCGGCGGCGGCCGGTGTTCTCCGTGCTCACACGACCACCACCGAGAAGGTCCGGCGTCCGGCGGACCGCCCACACCACGCCGGACCGGCGACGACAACCGGTATTCGGACGGACACCATCGGTCGGTTGCCGACCCACCATCAGGTGACGGTGATCGAAATCTTCCCCCGTGGCGTTACGGACTTTGCTGAGAAGAAGCTGAACGCGTTTCGCGTACTTGCGAGTAGCCTGGACACATCGTCTAAGCTTCGACTGACTGTCCAGTGATGGCGGAGGTGGGCGTGGAGTACTGGTACAGCGACGAGCGCTCGGGAACGCGCTACCCGGGTGATCCGTTGCGGTGGCGCGGCGACGACGGCGCCCCGGTGACCGTCGCCGCACTGGCCGGGCTGGGCCCCGGCGACGTCGACACCGGCGTCCGGTCGCTCTGGCGGTACCGGGCCGCCCTGCCCGGCGACCTGCGTCCGGTTTCGCTCGGCGAGGGCTGCACCCCGCTGGTCCCCCGGACCTGGGGCGACGCCGAGGTCCGGTTCAAGCTGGAGTGGTTCAGCCCGACCGGCAGCTTCAAGGACCGCGGCTCCAGCGTCATGATCTCCGCGCTGGCCGGCGCCGGTGTGCGGCACCTCCTGGAGGACAGCTCCGGCAACGGCGGCTCGTCGGTCGCGGCCTACAGCGCCGCGGCCGGGATCGCGGCGACCGTCCTGGCGCCCGAGGGAACGTCGCCCGCGAAGGTCCTGCAGACCCGCGCGTACGGTGCGGCCGTCGAGCTGGTGCCCGGCACGCGTGACGACACCGCCGCCGAAGCCGTCCGGCGCTCGGCCCGCACGACCTACGCGAGCCACAACTGGCACCCGTTCTTCCTGCAGGGCACCAAAACCCTCGCCTACGAGCTGTGGGAGGACCTCGGCTTCCGCGCGCCGGACGCCGTCGTCACGGTGGCCGGCGCGGGCAGCATCGTGCTGGGCTGCGACCTCGGGTTCGGCGAGCTGCTGGCCGCCGGGTCGATCACGCGGCGCCCGCGCCTGCTCGTCGCGCAACCGCGGAACTGCTCCCCCCTCGACGCGGCCTTCCACGACCGGCCGCCACCGCCGTTCGCCCCGACGGTCGCCGAGGGGACGGCGATCCGCCGGCCGGTCCGGCTGCCGGAGGTCGTCGCGGCGATCCGGCGATCAGGTGGCGACACGGTCGCGATCGGCGAAGACGCCATCGCCGCGGCCGCCCGCCGCCTGGCGTCCCTCGGCCTCTACGCGGAGCCGACCAGCGCGACCGCCGCCGCGGCCATCGACGTGTTCCGCGACCGCGGCGCGATCCGGCCGGGCGAGACCACCATCGTCGTGCTCACCGGCTCCGGGCTCAAGGCGCCCGACCGGCTGCGGGAGCTGGTCGGATGACCGAGGACGAGCTGCTGCTGCGCGAAGCCGAGAAGATCGCCCACGCCGTCGGCCGGATGTTCCCCGGCCTGTGCGAGGTCGTGCTGCACGACCTGCGCGACCCGGCCCACGCCGTGCGGGCGATCGAAGGCGGGCTGTCCGGGCGCGCCGTCGGCGACCCCGCGACCGAGCTGGGCCTGGCCCGGATCGCCGATCCCGGGTTCCCGGACGTGCTGCAGAACTACCCGAACCGCTTCCCCGACGGCCGGCCGGCGAAGAGCACGTCGATCGGCATCCGCAACTCGGACGGCGAGTACGTCGCGGCCTTGTGCCTCAACCTCGACGTCTCCCTGCTCGGCTCGGCGGCCGGCGCCCTGACCCGCCTGGTCCGCACCGACGAACCGGCTCCCCTGGCCGAGACGCTGCGCGCCCGCACCGGCGACGAACTGCGCGCGCTGGTCGAGGACTACGCGACCGAGCGCGGCCACACCCCGCGCAGCCTGCCGCCGGCCGGGAAGAAGGACCTCGTGCGGTCGTTGAAGGAGCGGGGGTTCCTGGAGCTGAAGAACGCGGTGCCGGCGCTGACCGACCTGCTCGGGATCTCCCGCGCCAGCGTCTACAACTACCTGCGCTGACTCACGTCCTCGGTGTCGCCTTCTCCTCGATCCCGGTGCCGGTGGTGGTGCCGGCGGTTCGTCGCGAACGCATCCCGGCCGGGTAGCGCGGCGGCCGCGGGCGGGCATACTCGACCTCGGCGGCGGAGGAGGTGGGCGGTGTCTTCGAGCACGGAACCGCGGCGGGTGACGATCCACGACGTCGCCCGCTCGGCCGGCGTCTCCCGGCAGACCGTGTCGCGGGCGCTGAACGACAAGGCCGAGATCGACGGCTCGACCAAGCAGCGCGTCCTCGACGCCGCCCGCGAGCTCGGGTACCGCCCGAGCCGCTTCGCCCGCGGCCTGGTCCGGCCGGAGACCACGACGATCGGCTTGGTGGTGCCGGACCTGCTCAACCCGTTCTTCACCGAGGTCGCCTCCGGCGCGCTGGAGGCGGCCCGGGCCCGCGGCTGGCACGTGGTCGTCTACGACACCGCCGGCGACGCCGAGCAGGAGCTCGCCACGCTGCGGGTGATCGGCGCCCAGGTCGACGCGGTCGTCGGCTACTTCAGCCGGTCCGACGAAGACCTCGACCGCCTGACCCCGGGCATCCCGGTGGTGCTGATCGGCCGCGAGCCGCGCACCCCGCGGTTCAGCGGCATCGGGATCGACGGCGAGGACGGCGTCCGCGAAGCCGTCGCCCACCTGGTCTCCCGCGGGCACCGGCGGATCGGGATGCTCGACTACAGCGGCCGCTCCGAGCCGAGCGTCCGCCAGGTGTGGTTCCGCCGGGCCGCCGCCGAGTGCGGGGTCGCGGTGCACCCCGGCTGGATCGTCGGCGCCGCCCAGACCGTCGACGGCGGCGGCGCGGCGCTGGCCACCCTGCTCGCCGCCCACCCGGACGTCACCGCCGTGTTCGCCTTCAACGACGTGATCGCCATCGGCGCCCTGCGCGAGGCCCGCCGGTTCGGCCTGCGCGTGCCCGCCGACCTCGCGGTGATCGGGTTCGACGGGCTGGCGCTGGGCACCCTGGTCGAACCGGAGCTCTCCAGCGTCGCGCTCGACACCCGCGCGCTCGGCGCGCTGGCCGTCGAGCAGGCGGCGCGGCTCGTGACCGGGGCCACGCCCCTCGAACCCGCCGAGCTGATCGTCCGCGCCGGGCTCCACCTGCGGGAATCCGCCTGATCGCTTGACACCCGCGCACGCCGCCAAGCACACTGCCGGACGGTCCGTGAACGTTCACGGGAACGTTCACGGCCGCGGTCACGGTAGGGCCCGCACGGGCGGAAAGGGACCCCCATGTCGTACGTCGAAGACCCGGCCCCCGGCCACGGTTCGGTGCCCCCGCGCGCGGCCTTCAGCTCCGACGCGCCGTCACTGTCGCTGAACGGCACCTGGCGGTTCCGGCTCTCGCCGGGCGTCGCCGCCGCTCCCGAGGGCGTCGAACGCGACGACTTCGACGACTCGGCGTGGGACGAGCTGCCGGTGCCGTCGCTGTGGCAGCTGCACGGCCACGGCCGGCCCGCCTACACGAACGTGGACTACCCGTTCCCGGTCGATCCGCCGCACGTGCCGTCGGACAACCCGACCGGCGACCACCGGCTGCGGTTCGCCCTGCCCGCCGGCTGGCCGGCCGGGCCCGCCGTGCTCCGCTTCGACGGGATCGACTCGTGCGCGCGGATCTGGCTCAACGGCACCGAGCTCGGCGTCACGAAGGGGAGCAGGCTGCCGTCGGAGTTCGAGGTGGGGGCGCTGCTGCGGCCGGCGGACAACGTCCTCGCCGTGCGCGTGCACCAGTGGTCGGCGGGCAGTTACCTCGAGGACCAGGACATGTGGTGGCTGTCCGGGATCTTCCGCGCCGTCACCCTGCTCGCCCGGCCGTCCGGCGGCATCGGCGACTACTGGGTCCGCGCGGACTACGACCACCAGGCGGGGCTGGGCACGATCCAGGTCGAGACCGGTCCCGGCGTCGTGCTGGACATCCCCGAGCTGGGCGTCGCCGGGCACCCGGCCGGGGAGGCGCTGACCCTGCCGGTCGAGCCGTGGAGCGCGGAATCGCCGCGGCTGTACGCGGGCACGCTGTCCACTGTGGCCGAACGGGTGCCGGTGCGGATCGGCTTCCGGACTGTGACGATCGAGGACGGGCAGCTCAAGGTCAACGGCCGCCGGCTCCTGCTGCGCGGGGTGAACCGCCACGAGCACGACCCGCGCACCGGCCGCGCGGTGTCGCGGGAGACCGCGCTCGCCGACGTCCTGCTCATGAAGCGGCACAACGTCAACGCCGTCCGGACCAGCCACTACCCGCCCGACCCGGCGTTCCTGGAGCTGTGCGACGAGTACGGCCTGTGGGTGATCGACGAGTGCGACCTGGAGACCCACGGCTTCGGGCCGCTCGGCTGGGAGCGGAACCCGAGCTCCGAGCCGATGTGGGCCGAGGCCTACCTCGACCGGATGCGGCGCACCGTGGAGCGGGACAAGAACCGGCCCAGCGTCATCCTCTGGTCGCTCGGCAACGAGAGCCACACCGGGGAGAACCTGGCGCGGATGGCGGAGTGGGTGCGCCACCGCGACCCGACCCGGCCGGTGCACTACGAGGGCGACCAAGAGTGCTCCTATGTGGACGTCCACAGCCGGATGTACGCGTCCCACGAGGAGGTCGAGCGGATCGGCCGCCGGGAGGATGGCAACGCGCGCCGCCGGGACCTGCCGTTCGTGCTGTGCGAGTACGGGCACGCGATGGGCAACGGCCCGGGCGGCCTGGTCGAATACCGGGAGCTGTTCGAGCGCTACCCGAACTGCCAGGGCGGGTTCATCTGGGAGTGGATCGACCACGGTCTGTCCACTCCGGACGGTTTCGCCTACGGCGGTGACTTCGGCGAACAGATCCACGACGGCAACTTCGTCATCGACGGCCTGGTCTTCCCGGACCGGACGCCGTCGCCGGCGCTGACCGAGTACGCGAAGATCATCGAGCCGGTCCGGATCTCGTCCGGCTCGTCCGGTATCGAGGTGTCGAACCACTACGACTTCCTGACCACCGAGCACCTGACGTTCGGCTGGGTCCTCGAGGTCGAAGGACTCACCGTCGCCCAGGGCACTCTCGACGTTCCGGTCGTCCACTCCGGACAGAGTGTTTCGGTGCCGTTCCCGTCGCTGCCGCCGGCCACGGGTGAGTCGTGGCTGACCGTCTCGGCGTCGTTGACCGCCGCGGCTTCGTGGGCGCCGGCCGCGCACGTCGTCGGGTGGGGGCAGGTGCCGGTGTCGGCTGCTCCGGCCCGGCCGTCGCCCACGGCGCGCGGTCCGGTGTTCCGCACCGCCGGACGGCTGTTGCTGGGCATCGGCGAGTTCGACCCGTTCTCGGGCCGCCTGACCGCGCTGGGCGGTCAGGACGTGGAAGGCCCCCGTCTGGACGTCTGGCGCGCGACGACCGACAACGACCGCGGCGCGTTCCCGGGCCCGCCCGAGGCTTCGCGATGGCGCGAGGCGGGCCTGCACCGGATGCAGCACCGGGTCATCGAGGTCGACGCCGACGGCGACGAACTCGTGGTCCGCACCCGCGTCGCCCCGCCGGCGCAGCCGTTCGGCCTGTTCGCGGACTACACGTGGACGGCGTTCGCCGACCGCCTGCGGCTCCGGGTGGAGGTGACGCCGGACGGTTCGCTGCCGGGCACGCTCCCCCGGCTCGGCCTGGCGATGGCGGTCCCGGGCGCGCTCGGCTCGGCCGAGTGGTTCGGCGGCGGCCCCGGCGAGGCGTACCCGGACAGCCGCCAGGCGGCCCGGATCGGCCGGTTTTCGAGCAGCGTCGACGGCCTGCAGACGCCATACGTCTTCCCGCAGGAGAACGGCAGCCGCGCGGGAGTTCGCTGGGCGCTGTTCACGGCGCCGGACGGAACCGGTCTCCGCGTCGACGGCGACCCGGAGTTCGCCTTCACGGCCCGCCGCTGGACGACCGAGGCCTTGGAGGAAGCCCGGCACACGCGCGATCTCGTGCCGGGGAACCTGGTGCACCTGACGCTGGACGCGGCCCGGCACGGGCTCGGGTCGGCGTCCTGCGGGCCCGGGGTGCTGCCGGCGTACCGCCTCGTGCCGCAGAAGACCGAGTTCACGCTGTGGTTCCGGCCCGTGGCGGGTGGTGTCGCGAACTGAGACCGCCGGGGCCCTCCGGAGCCGCCGTCTCAATATGTCTCATAAAGCGTCTCATTATTCCGCGCCCGGCAGGTGACGGTAGATCGTCGCGCGGGAGACGCCGAGCTCGGCCGCGATGTCCGCGGGCGCGCGGCCGGCGTCGTGGAGGCGCTGGGCCGCCTCGATCGTCTCCGGGCTCATCACGGACGGCCTGCCGCGGCGGCCGCGGGCCTTGCCCTCGGATCCGGCGGCGGAGAACAGCCGGGCGACGCCATCGAGGACCGCGGCGCGGAGCTCGCCGACCGCGGCGTCGGCGAACAGCACGACCGGGTCGCTGAGCATCGCGATCGCCTGCGCCGCGCGAACCCGGCCCGCGAAGTCCGCGTCCGGCCCGGCCACCAGGGCGTTGGCCTGGAGCATGCCGTCGCGGAACCGTTCGAACGCCTCGGCCGACGCGGTCAGGCCGAGGTCACGCAGGTTCATCCGCAGCAGGTACCGGTGCGCCAGCCAGACGTCCAGCAACCCTTCGATCGCCGCGCGCCGGGCGTCGGCGGCCTCCGCCGCCTTCGCCAGCGCCGTTTCGAACTCGGCCAGCATCGGCTCGGCCAGCGCCGTGACGATGTCGGCCTTGCCGGGGAAGTGGTAGAGCACCGCGGTCTTGGTCACGCCGACGCGTTCGGCCAGCTCCCGCACCGAAGTCGCGTGGTAGCCGCGCGCCGCGAACTCCTCCAGCGCGGCGCGCAGGATCCGCGCGCGGGTGTCGTCCGTCATCACGCGAGCCTAGCCGGTTGCCTGACCGGCGGACAGGCGTGTACGGTCGCGACTGACCGATGGTCAGGAACCGTTGATGGGGGTACGCCATGACCGAGCAGACCGTACTGATCTCCGGCGCCGGGGTCGCCGGACCGACGCTCGCCTACTGGCTGGCCCGCGCGGGCTTCCGGCCCACCGTGGTGGAACGCGCCGCCGGGCTGCGCTCCAGCGGCAGCCCGGTCGACGTCCGCGGGCCGGCCGCGCGCGTCGCGGACCGGATGGGCATCACCGAGAAGCTGCGCGAGGCGAGCACCGACGCCACCGCGATCAGGTTCGTCGACGGCAAGGGCCGCCGGACCGGGCGAGTGGCCATGAACAGCGGCGGCGACATCGAGATCCCGCGCACCGACCTCGCAGCGATCCTGCACGACGCCGCCCGCGACCACGCCGAGTTCGTCTTCCACGACTCGATCACCGGGCTCCGCCAGGACGACGGTGGCGTCGACGTCACGTTCGACCGGGGTGCCCCGCGGCGCTTCGACCTCGTGATCGGCGCCGACGGCCTGCACTCCGCGGTGCGGCGGCTCGCGTTCGGCCCCGAACGCGAGTTCGTCGAGCACATGGGTGTCTACATCGCGACGCTGCCGCTGGCCGGACCGACGGCGGACCGCACCGAAGTCGTCATGTACAACTCCCCCGGCCGCGCCGTCGCCGTGCACCCGTCCCGCGGCCGCGGCATCGCAGCCTTCATGTTCCGCGGCGATGCGCTGCCGGGCTTCGACCACCGCGACACCGGGCTGCACCGGCGGATGCTCGCCGAGGCGTACGCGGGCGCCGGCTGGCGCGTGCCCGAACTGCTCGAGCAGGTGCGCGAGGCGGACGACCTCTACCTCGACTCCGTGAGCCGGGTGCGCATGGACACCTGGGCCGCCGGCCGGATCGTCCTCGCCGGCGACGCGGCGTCGTGCGTGTCGCTCTTCGGTGACGGCTCGACGCTGGCCATGACCGGCGCCTTCACCCTCGCCGAAGAACTGGGCCGCACCCCGGACGACGCCGCCGCGGCGTTCCGGCGCTACGAAACCACGCACCGGAAGCTCGTGGATCCCAAGCTGCGCAACGTTTCCACGGCCGCGGCCCTGCTGATCCCGGCCACCCGCGGCGGCCTGGCCGCCCGCAACCTCGGCACGCGGCTGCTGCCGATGGTCACCGCCGCGCGCCGCCTGGTTCCCGCCTGCGCCGCCTGACCCGCGAAGACAAGCGCCCCAATGTGGCGTTGGTTGCGTCCAACGCACCCAATGCCACATTGGGGCGTTCGGCGAGCTGGGGGGGTCCGGAGGCGCGCCGTCAGCCCCGCAGCATGGGCGGGTACAGCAGCTCCGCCTTGCCCCGCCGGTAGAGCTAGGCCGCCGTCGCGGGTCGTCGTGCGGCCCGTGAGCTCCAGGAGGCCGGGCCCGTGCGGCTCAGGTGCCGTAGCGGGCCTTGACGATCGACGGCGTGTCGAGGTTGTGGCCCGCGTCCATGCTCTGGGCCAGCCGCAGGTACTGGCCTTCGGCCCACATCAGCGGGCCCGCGCTGCCGGTCGGCCGGCCCAGTCCGAAGCAGCCGACGTCCGCGCGGTCCCAGACCTGCTCCGGCACGAAGTACCCGTCGTTGGCCGAGTCCGCCATGGACTTGAGGTACACCGCCGCCGAGCGGCCGTTGGCCAGCTCGTACTGGCCGCGCTCCCCCGACAGCACCGGCCACAGCCGCCCGAACCGCTGACCGCCGCCCGCCGGCCAGCCACCGCAGTTCGCCGTGCTCTCGCCGTAGTTGTCGTGCGGGTAGCGGTGGAAGTAGACGTCGCCGTTCGGCAGCGTCACCTGTACCGCCGAGTTGCCGTCGGAGGCGGCGGCCGTCGGCGCGACCGAGTTCGCGATCGTGGCGTCGCCTGCCGGCCGGATCCCGAGCCGCACCAGGTCGAGGAACCCGAAGTCGGTGACGTCGTGCTCGTAGAAGCAGCCCTCGTCGAAGCAGATCGTGGCACCGTCGTTCGGGTTCCCGGCGCGGTCGAGCCGTTCGTAGTAGGTGTGCCCGCCCCAGTAGCCCGACGTCGTGACGGTCCAGCCGGCCAGCGAGTTCCGCCAGGAGTCCGCTGTGGACTCCCACGCCGTCGCACTCGCGGTGTCGCCGTTCGCCCGGGCCAGGGCACCGGCCGCGACCAGACCGGCGATCTCGGCCGCCACCGACGACGGCGACTTGCCGTACTGCTCTTCCCATCGTTCGGTGGTGTCGGGGCCGGACGAGACGATGTGGTTCGCCGTCGTCTTGACCTTGGCGTAGGTCGAAGCGTCGGTGAGGCCGGTCAGCCAGGCCAGCAGGATCGCGTCGGCGTCCTGGTCGAGCTGTTCGCAGCAGCCGAGCTGCTGCGCACTCGCCCCGGCGACGCCGGAAACCGGGCTGTAGCGCGGGAACGACCCCGCCGGGTACGTCGTGCCGTCGCCCGCCGTGGGACTGCCGACCCACTGCGAGTTCCAGAGGAACCGGGCCATCCGCTTGGCCTGGGCGCCGTCCCCGGCGGCCAGCAGGCCGGTCGCCTGCTGGTAGAGGTCACGGCCCCAGACGCGGTGGTAGCCGTCGTTGAGCTGGTCGCCGTTGGTGTAGTTGCCCCACGGCGTGGCCAGGCCCGCGACGCTCGCGCCCGGGTGCTGTTTGTCCTCGGCGGTCTTGAGCGCCATCGCCGCGACGTAGTAGGCGCGACGCCGTTGCGTGTCTCCCGACACGCTGGCCGGGGCGGGTTTCAGGCCGCCGACGTAGGAGTTCCAGCCGCCGCGGTAGGACGCCGACACGCTCGCGAACCCGCTGCCGAGTGACGCGCTCGCGGCCGACGCGGCCGACGCCGCGGTGCCGCCGTAACCGAGGGCGACGGTGAACATCGTGTCGGCGCCGACCGGGATCTGTCCACACTGGACGACGTTGCCGGTGCCCGAGATGGTGTCGAACTGGTTGTTCAGGTTCCTGTCGGCGCGCAGGTCGGTCAGGCAGTCGCTGGCCGCGCCGCTGTAGCCGTTGTCGTGCGCGGTGAACCCGGTCGAGACGCGCAGGGCGGAGACGACCGTGGTGGCCGCCCCGCCGAACAGCGTTTCGGTGCCGCTCGCCATCAGCGCTCCGGCGCCCGCGTCCCACCAGGCGTTGTCGTTCGCGCCGCCGCCGGCCATCGAGGGGTTGGCCAGAAGGTAGAGGCGGTAGCTTCCGCCGTCGAGGGACTGGAAGCGCGTGTTCGTGACGAGGGTCGCGCGGGCCGGGTCGGTGACGTAGCCGGTGGTGATCCGGTACTTGCCGCTCTTGGCGGTGTTGGTGACCGTGTACTGCAGCGCCTTCTCGTCGGGCATCGAGACGACGTGGTTCGTGGCGTCGCGTTCCAGGTCGACGAAGCTCGCCCCGTCGGTGACGACGAACTGCATGTCCTGCATGTTGGGCACGTCGGCGCGGGGGTAGAACACCTCGGAAGTGACGCCGTCGGCGACGGTGAACCAGACGGGGCTCCCGGTGGTGGCCGACGTGCCGAGCGCGGACTTGTCGCCCGTCGCCCACGAGGCCCCGCCGCCGCAGCAGTCGGTCGCGGTGCCGGCGGCCAGTGCCGTGCCGTGGAGTGCCCCGGCCAGCAGAATTCCCGCTCCGGCGCAGGCCAGTACTGCTTTCCACCTGATCATCGGGACCCTCCGACGTCGTCGTCAATATGTTGCGAGCCGCAATATATTGCGCGCCGGGATGATGACAGACGATGTCCGATCGGGCTTGACCGATCCAGTCCGAGTCCGGCTCAGGCGTCGGCGATGCGGTCCAGCCACTCCCCCAGCAGCACGCGCTCAGCCCCGGTGAGCGCCGTCGCCCCGTCGAGCCCGGCGCGCAGCGCGATCGCGCGTTCCGGGAGGTCGGACCCGGCCGGCTCCGTCTCACCGGTGAGGATCCGGGCCAGCACCGTCTCACGAGCGGTCTCCGACAGCTCCGGGTCGCGCTCGTCCTCCGGCGTCGCGATCAGCGACAGCACCACACCCATGCCGGTCGCGTGCACCAGCCGCGCCGCGCGTTCCACGCTCACCCGCAGGCGCCCCGCCTCCGCGACCCGCGAAACGATGCTCCTCAGCATCGCTTCCGCTTCCCGCGCCGCGGGCGACTGGCGACCCGGGCGGGCGTCGCCGTACATGAGTACGTAGAACTCCGGACGCGACAGGCCGAACTCCACGTGGGTGTCCCAGCCGCGCCGGAGGTCCTCGACCGGGTCACCGGTCGAGCCCATCGCGCGCTTGCTCACCAGGTACTCGTCGAATCCGTACGCGGCGACCGCGTCGAGCAGGCCGTCCTTGTCGCCGAAGAGGCGGTACAACGCCGGAGGCTGGACACCCGCGGCCGCACTCACCGCGCGGGTCGAGAGGCCGTCGCGCCCCTCCGCCGCGAGCAGCGCGGCCGCCGCCTCCAGGATCCGCTCGCGGGTGTCCACCGCCGTCTTCGTCGCCATGGTTCCGATGATAACAAAACGCGGGTAGCACTCGTCCGACATGTACGGCCCGGCCGACGAGGCCGAATCGGTCGCGACGGTCCACGCCGCCCTCGACGGCCGGCCGAGTCCCTGGGCGCCGCCGATGTCGAGCTGACGGCCGCCGACCTGGCCGAGGTCGAGGCCGCGGTTCCGGCCGGCGCCGCGGCGGGCGGCCGGTACGCCACCGCCCAGCTGGACCACCTGGACAGCGAAAAGGGTCAGTAGTCGGTGCGGTCGCTCTTGCCGAGCCACGCCGCGAACGGCGCGAAACCGTCCTTTGCGGACAGTCGCGACACGGGAACCGTCCAGGTCTCCCGGGGACGGTCGAACAGCTCGTAGAAGGCCCGGTCGTCGAAGCCGGCCTTGGCCGCGTCGTCGCGGTCGGCGGCGTAGATCACCTTGTCCACGCGAGCCCACAGCGCCGAGGACAGGCACATCGGGCACGGCTCGCAGCTGGAGACGAGCACACAGCCGTCGAGCTTGAACGTGCCGAGCGCCTGGCAGGCCGCGCGGATCGCGACGACCTCGGCGTGCGCGGTCGGGTCGAGATTGGCGGTGACGCGGTTGACGCCGGTCGAAACGATCTCGCCGTCCTTCACGATCAGCGCGCCGAAGGGGCCGCCGCCGTTCGCGACGTTGGTCTCCGCGATGCGGACGGCTTCGTCCAGCCATTCCTGTTCGGCGGAAATCGACGTGGTCATGGACGTCCTTTCGGGCTGCTTCGGCCTGAAGTACACACGCTGGGGTGTCGCCGTGACCACGGCAAAACCCCTGAAAGACGGGTGAATTCACGGCCCCGGTTTGTGCTTTCCGACAACCGCGTCCGTGCGCGCGGAAAGGCCGCCGGACGTGCCGATCGCGACGCCGACGTTGCCGTTCGGCCGTGTAGGGCGTTATACAGCGGGAGGATCCCGGCGCCCGGACAGCCGAAGACGGTGTCGACGCCTTCGCTCTCCAGGACGTCGACGACCGCTTGCATCGCGGGGATTCCGGGCATGTCACACCTCCGGTTTCATGCTCGTCCCCTTCGGGTGATCGGCAGCCAGTCCAGCGACGTGACGGTGTCCGGCTCGGGGACGTACTCGATCCCGACGAACCCCGCGTAGCCGGCTTGCTGCAGCCTCGCGAGATGGCCGTCGAGGTCGAGGGACCCGGTGCCGGGCTGGTGGCGCCCGGGCGCGTCGGCGATCTGGACGTGCCCGATCCGGGCGATGTGGCCGGTCGCCAGCGCGTCGAGGTCGTCCCCGTTGACGGCCAGGTGGTACAGGTCGGCCAGCAGCCGCACGTTGTCGCGCCCGAGGGCGTCGAGCACGGCCACGACGTCCGCGGCGGTCTTGAGCGGATAGCGGGCCACGCCGGAGAGCGGTTCGACGACCAGCTGCGCGCCGATCTTCGCGGCGGCCTCGGCGGCGGTCGCGAGGTGGACCAGCGCCAGGTCGTCCTGCTTGGCCGGGTCTTCGCCGTCGAGCCGGTTGCCGTAGAGCGCGTTGAAGCTGCGGCAACCGGTGCGTTCGGCGATCGCGAGGGCGACGACCAGGCTGTCGGCGAACTCGGACTCGCGGCCGATCCAGGAGACCAGGCCCCGCTCCCCCGCGGCCAGGTCGCCGCCGTAGAAGTTCAGCCCGCGCAGGCGCACCCCGTCGAGGCTCTTCACGAAGGCGTCCACCTCGTCCCGCGGGGGTACCGCGGACTCGAACGGCCACCAGTACTCGACGTCGGTGAAGCCCGCCGCCCGCGCGGCCGCCGCCCGTTCGAGGAGCGGGACCTCCTTGAACAGGATCGACAGGTTGGCGACGTACGGCAGGGAGTGCCGGTCTTCGGTCATCGAGACCTCAAATTTCACTATCCGGAATCATTCTTTCGTATATCGAGAATAGCTCGCTCGTGGACGCGGGGTCAACGGCCGGGCGCGTACGACCTCCGGCGTAGCGCCTACGCCGCGAGTCGGACCCTCCCCCGCGTCAAGATCGCCCGCCAGCCGGTCGATCCGGCCGTCGCGCGGGCCTACCTTTCGGCCGCGACGAAAGGAGACAGATGATCGAGGCACGTGCGGTGTCCAAGCGCTACGGCGGGCGGACCGCGGTGGACGGGGCGACGTTCACCGTCGTCCCCGGTGCGGTGACCGGGTTCCTCGGCCCGAACGGGGCCGGGAAGTCCACCACGATCCGGATGATCATGGGCCTGGACGCGCCCACCTCGGGCTCGGTGACGGTCAACGGCAAGGCGTACGCCGATCATGCGGCGCCCCTGCGGGAAGTGGGCGCGCTGCTCGAGGCCAAGGCCATCCACCCGGGCCGGTCGGCCTACCACCACCTGCTGGCGTTGGCGCTCACGACGGGGATCCCGCGGCGGCGCGTCGAGGAGGTGCTCGACCTCGTCGGCCTGACCGGCGTCGCGCACCACCGGGCGGGCGGATACTCCCTCGGCATGGGACAACGGCTCGGCGTGGCCGCCGCACTGCTCGGCGACCCGGCCACGCTGATCCTCGACGAACCCGTCAACGGCCTGGACCCGCAGGGCATCCGGTGGATCCGCACCCTGCTGCGACGGCTCGCCGCCGAAGGGCGCACCGTGTTCGTCTCCTCGCACCTGATGAGCGAGATGGCACTGACCGCCGACCACCTCGTGGTGATCGGGCGCGGCCGGGTCATCGCCGAGACGTCGGTGCGCGAGTTCATCGAGCGCGCCTCGGCCGACGTCGTCCGGGTCCGCACCCCGCGCGCCACCGAACTGCGCGAGCTGCTCACCGGCCCCGGGATCGACGTCACCAGCACCGAGCCCGGGCTCCTGGAAGTGCACGGCGTCGGCAGCGCCGAGGTCGGCCTCCTCGCCTGCCGCCACGCCATCCCGCTCGAGGAGCTCGCGCCGGTCCAGGCGTCGCTCGAAGAGGCGTTCATGGAGCTCACCGACGACGCGCTGGAGTACCGCGTCCACGAAACCGAAGGACACCCCGCATGACGACCGGCGTCACCTTCCCCCGCGTGGCGAGTTCGGAGTGGGTCAAGTTCCGCTCCCTGCAGTCCACGCCGATCACGGTCACCGCGGCCCTCGCCGGCATGATCGGTCTCGGCTGGCTCACCTGCGCGCTCTACGCAAGCCGCTGGCCGGTGATGACCGCGCAGAGCCGGGCGCGCCTCGAACCGACCGCGCTCAGCCTCCAGGGCTACGTCCTGGTCCAGCTCGCCTTCGGGGTGCTCGGCGTGCTCGTGGTCTCCGGGGAGTACACCACCGGGCAGATCCGCTCCACGTTCTCCGCGGTCCCCGCCCGCACGCCGGTGCTGGCGGCGAAGGCGGCCGTGTTCGCCGCGGTGACGTTCGTGGTCGGCGAGGTCGCCGCGTTCGCGGCGTTCCTCGGCGGCCAGGCTTTCCTGTCCTCCCAGGACATCGAGACGAGCCTGGCCGAACCCGGCGTCTTCCGCGCCGTGGCCGGTGCCGGGCTCTACCTGACCGGCATCGGGCTGCTCGGGGTCGCGCTCGGCTGGCTGGTCCGCCACACCGCCGGCGCCATCGCGGCACTGGTCGCCCTGGTCATGGTCGTCCCGGGACTGGCGGGCGTGCTGCCGGAGAGCTGGGTCCCCCACGTCGTGCCCTACCTGCCCAGCAACGCCGGACAGGCGCTGATCACGGTACGGCCGTCGACGCTCAGCCTCGCGCCCTGGACCGGCTTCGCGTGGTTCTGCGGCTACGTCGCCGTCGCACTCGTCGCTCGCCCTGGTCGCGGCGCTGGGGTTCCGGCGGCGGTTCCCGCTGACCGTCCTCGTGTTCACGGCCGCGCTCGGCGTGGTCCAGGACCTGCTGGGCCCGCAGTTCCCGCCGACGACGGCCGCCGTGCTGATCGCCGTCTACACCGTCGCCGCGTACCGCGAGCGGTATCGCGTCGCGGCGGCGGTGTCGACGGTCGTCGCGCTCACCGCGGTGGGGATCGGCGAGGACACCGGGTTCGGGACTTTCGTCGCACGCCTGGTGTTCGCGGCCGCGATCGTCACCGCGGCCTTCGCGCTCGGGGTGAACGTGCGGACCCGGCGGGCGTACCTGGCGTCGCTGCACGACCGGGCGGTGCGAGCCGAACGGGAACGCGACCAGGAGAGCCAGATCGCGGCCGCGCGGGAACGGGCCCGCATCGCCCGCGAGATGCACGACATCATCGCGCACAACCTGTCGGTCATGATCGCGCTCGCCGACGGTGCCGCGTTCGCCGCCCGCACGGACGGCGCCCAGGCGGAGTCGGCCGCGAAGCACGTCTCCGCCACCGGACGCCAGGCGCTCGACGAAATGCACCGGCTGCTCACCGTGCTGCGGAGCAACGGCGACGACAGCCCGCGCGCGCCGCAGCCCGGTATCGCCGCCCTCGACGAACTGGTCAACCAGGTCCGGGCCACCGGGCTGCCCGCGACGTGGACGGTGACCGGCCGCCGGTTCCCGCTGCCGCCGACCGTCGAGCTGGCGGTCTACCGGGTCGCCCAGGAGGCGCTCACCAACGTGCTCAAGCACGCGGCGGCGCCGACGTCGGCGAAGATCCACCTCACCTACGACGAGCCGCTGGTGACCCTCGAGGTGCTCGACGACGGGCGCCCGGCGCCGGTCCCGGTCACCAGCGGCGGGCACGGGCTCAGCGGCATGCGCGAACGAGCCGGCGTGGCCGGAGGCGACGTCGAAGCCGGGCCACGGCCCGGCGGCGGCTGGCGGGTGCTGGGGAAATTCGGGAGCGGCGCGTGATCACCATCCTGCTGGTCGACGACGAACCGTTGCTGCGCCTGGGTTTCCGGCTGGTCCTGGAGTCCCAGCCGGACCTGAAGGTGATCGGCGAGGCCGCCGACGGCGCGACGGCCGTGACCCGCACGGCCGAGCTCGACCCCGACGTCGTGCTGATGGACGTCCGGATGCCCGGCGTGGACGGGATCGCCGCGACCCGCGAGATCGTGCGCGACTCGCCCCGCTCGCGAGTGCTGATCCTGACCACGTTCGACATCGACGAGTACGCCTTCCCCGGCCTGAAGGCGGGAGCCAGCGGGTTCCTGCTGAAGAACGTGCCACCCGACGACCTGCTGACGGCGATCCGCGCGGTCGCCCGCGGCGACGCCGTCGTCGCGCCGACCGTCACCCGCCGCCTGCTGGACACGATCGCCGACCGGCTGCCCGATCCCGTTCCGGCGGGCGGTCCCCCGACCGCCCGTGGCCTGCACCGGCTCACCGAACGTGAGCTTGAAGTGCTCGAGAAGGTGGCTGCGGGGTTGTCCAATGCGGAGATCGCTGGTGAGCTGGTGCTTTCCGAAGCCACTGTGAAGACGCATGTGGGGCGCATTCTCGGGAAGCTGGAGCTGCGGGATCGGGTGCAAGCTGTGGTTCTGGCTTACGAAACCGGGCTCGTTCGGCCTCGGTGACCTCTGTTTTCAAGATACAGCTTCGCCGTGGCGTGGGAAATCGGCGCTCCTCGTGGTTGCCTTCGCGTTGTGGTCGGCAGCGCCGATTCCCCACGCACTGGTACCCCTGCCGCCTTCACTATCGTGGCTAAGTGTTGCGGCGCAATGACATTCGATCTCATGACTACCTGATCGGTCACTGTTCAGGTCGTTGTCGGGCTGTGAGCGGGCCTGTGGGATGATCTTGTTGTGGGGGAGGGTGTTCGTCCGTCGTATGACGAGCCGGCCGCGCTGGTTGCAGCGCCGGCGGTGGAGCTCGCCGGACCGGTTCAGCAAACCCGCGCCCAAGTCACTGCGCGGCAGGACCGGACGTAAGCAGGGCAAGCCGCCCGGAGCGAGCCTGTCCATGGGGGAGAACCCGGACACCATCGTCGACCACGCACCGTCGGCGTGCTCGGGGTGCGGCGCGGGTCTGCGCCGCACCGACCGTGCCGGGGTCATCCGGCGGCAGGTCGTGGATCTGCCTCCGGTCTGTCCGTCGGTGACCGAGCATCGTCTGCACCGGCTGCGGTGCCACGCATGCCGCCACATCACGACCGCGGCCGGGTTCGCCGAGCGGGTCGAGCAGGCATTACGAGCAGCGTCGGTGGCACACTTCGACGAGACCGGCATCCGGGTCGAAGGAAAGAACTGGTGGCTGCACGTCGCCTGCACCCCACATCTGACCACCTACCTGCCCCACCCCCAGCGTGGTGGTGAGGCGATGGACGAGTTCGGGATCCTGACCCGGTTCCGTGGTGTCGCGGTCCATGACGGACTGATGTCGTATCAAGACTTCGGGCGCAAACATGCCCGCTGCAACGCCCACCACCTCCGCGAACTGGTCGCGGCCGGCGAAGCCCATCCCGAGCACGCCTGCCCCAGGATCGCCAAGAAGACCCTCGAAGAACTCAACACCGCTGCTCACACCGCGCGAGACGCCGACCTGGCCGCGATACCCGCCCATATCGTCGACCCGTTGATCTCCAGGTTCGTCCGCACCGTCAATCTTGGCCTGCTGCTGCACCCACCCGACCGAGGACGCAAGCAAGCAAGACACGGAACCTGCTGTTCGCCCGCGACCTCACCGTCCCGTTCACCAACAACCAAGCCGACCGCGACCTACGGATGATCAAGGCACAGTTGAAGATCTCCGATGGCCGGCGCACCCAGCACGGCGCCCAGAGGTGGTTGCGGGTCCGCGGCTACATCTCCACCGCCCGCAAGAATGATCTCCACGTCATCACCGCGCTACGCGACGCCCTCACCAGAAACCCTTGGCTGCCAACCGAAACGGCCCGAACAGTTACCCCCGATCGTGTGATGAACACACGTTCATGTACCGGTATTCTTGGGTTATGTCCAGTGTTGCTGTGTGGCAAACCGATGCGGTCGCTCTCGCCGACCGCGTCGGTGAGCTGCTCACGCGCATGCGAGCCACCGAAGCCGAACTCGGCACCCTCCTCGTCGAGATCGAAACCCGCGGAGTCATGGACCTGTTCGGATATCGGTCTGTGGCCAGGTTGCTGGAACATCTGGCCGATGTCCCGAAAGCCGCCGCCGAGCACGTCGTGAAACGAGCGCGGGCACTCAACCCCAGCCAAAACCTCGACGGTAGCCCCATACCCGCCCTCGCCCCAGCCACCGGTGCCACCGCCTCGACTGGTGCGTTGAGCAACCCGACGATCGACGCGATCGTCGACGTGGTGAAAAAAGCCCCGCCCGAACACCGCGACCGCGTCGAACAGGATCTCCTGACCTTCGCCGAGGACGCCGGACACAAGCAGGTCGCCGCCCTCGGCACCCGAATCTTGGCGCACCTGGACCCGGACGGTTCCGAACCCGACGACACCGAACCCGCCACCCCCACCCGAGAAGTGTCCCTGCGCCGCAAACGCTCAGGCATCTGGGAACTGCACGGCAAGTTCGATGACGAGACCGGCACCCGCGTTAGCTCCGTGCTGGACTCCCTCGCCCAGCGCCGCAGCAGCGACGAAGGCCCAGACTTGCGATCGCCGCAGGAACGCTACGGCGACGCCTTCTCCGACACCATCGACCTCGCCCTCAACTCCCCCGACCTGCCCATCCAAGCCGGGGAACGAGCCCACGTCATGATCACGATCTCGCTCGAGGATCTGAAGACCGGAATCGGCAAAGCCACCCTCGGCGACACCGCCACCATATCCGCAGCCGAAGCACGCATCCACGCCTGCGACTGCAAAGTCATCCCCGCAGTCCTCGGGGCGAAGAGTGAACCCCTCGACCTCGGCCGCATCCGACGACTGATCTCCCCCGGACTCCGCCGAGCCCTCTACCTACGCGACGGCGGCTGCACCTTCCCGGGGTGCCACCGCCCACCCCGACACTCCCAGGGCCACCACATCCGCCACTGGGCCGACGGCGGCCCCACCAACCTCGGCAACCTCGTCCTGCTGTGTTCTCACCATCACCGGCTGCTGCACCGCTCCGGATGGGAAGTCCGCATCGCCACCGACGGACTCCCCGAATTCCTCCCACCAGTATTCCTGGACAAACAACGAAAACCGAGGCGCAACAACCTCCACCAACCACTACCCCACGCCGCCTGACCAACCACACAACGGGAAAGGCCCGCAGCCACCGGCTCCGGGCCTACACCCATGCCGGGTCTGTCAAACGAACGGCTCTGGCGCACTTTCGGTGGTGGGGTGGTGGGTCCCCGGCCGGGACGGGTTTTGCGGGGTTGCCATGATCGTTTGTGGCTGAGATGGCGAAGCTGGTCGGTGCGGTGTTCTTGGGGCTTTCGGCGCTGGCGATCGAGGGTGTCGAGGACGCTGGAGAGGTGATCGTGGTACGGGCATCAACCAGGGGTGATGCGGTGGCGTGCCCTGCCTGCGGAACGCCGAGGGGCCGGGTTCATGCCTTCCACGAGCGGGTCCCGGCGGATGTGCCGGTTGATGGACGAGCTGGCCGGCAGAGCTTCCGCCCGGCTGCTGCCCAAAGTCGGGATCGTTCTCGGGCGGGACACCGCTGTGCGGGTCTTGCTGGGCATCCCCTTGCCGGATCAGGTCGTGCCGCGAGTACTGGGGATCGATGACTTCGCCCTGCGCAGGTCTCATGACTACGCCACCGTCCTGGTCGGCGCCGACACCGGCGCCCGGATCGACGTGCTGCCCGGGCGCGGCGCTGAGGTGGTCGCCGGTTGGCTGCGGGCACATCCAGGAGTCGAAGTCGTGTGCCGGGACGGTTCGGCAGCCTACGCCCAAGCCGTGCGGGACGCGCTGCCGCAAGCGATCCAGGTCGCCGACCGATGGCATCTCTGGCATGCTCACGCCGCCTCGGCCTGGTGCTGAACACCGTCAAGCGCTACGCCCGCGCGGCCACACCGGAGCGCATCCAGCGGGTCCCCAAGTACCGGGTCTGCATGGTCGACCCCTATCGGGACCACCTACGCGCCCGCCGTGAACAGGAGCCGGGCGTGGGAGCCACCGCGCTGCTGGCCGAAATCCGCGCTCTGGGCTACAACGGCAGCCACAACCTCCTCGTGCGGTACCTGAACCAGGGACGGCTTCTCGACGACCATCCGCACCTCTCGCCACGCCGGGCCACCCGGCTGCTGCTGACCCGGCCCGAGAACCTCACCGAACCGCAACGCGAACGACTCGAAGCCCTGACCGCGGCCTGCCCCGAAATGGCGGCGCTGGCCGCCGTTGTGCGTTCCTTCGCCGCCCTTCTCGCACCCCACAAGGACAATCCGGCCCAGTTGGCGGCATGGACCACCACCGCACGCGAAGCTGATCTACCCCACGTGCACTCCTTCGCCCGAGGCATCGACCAGGACATCGACGCCGTCACCGCTGCCATCACCCTCGATCACCACAACGGGCGCACCGAAGGCGTGAACACCAAGACAAAGCTCCTCAAGCGGCAAATGTACGGACGAGCCAGCTTCGCTCTCCTACGCCACCGCATCCTCCTCGAGTAAGACCACCACCGAAAGTGCGCCAGAGCCGTTCGTTTGACAGACCCGGCCGAGCAGCCCGGCATCGGTGACCTCGCGGATCACCGCGGCCTCGCCCGTGGCCAGGGCGTTGCGCAGCGCGGCATAGTCGCCGGTCGCGCGGTAGTCGTCCAAACTGGACGCGGTGAGGCCGGCCAGCTCCACCACCGCGCCGATCTCCAGCGGCTTGCCCGCTTCGAGGTCCTGCAGCATCGACGTCTTGTGGCGGCCGACGCGCCAGGCGCCGTCGACCGAGACACTCGGGTCGCTGCCCGCCGCGCGGGGGATGGCCAGTGTTTCGGTCATCATCGTGACGAGCAGGCCCCGAGAACAGCCACCTTCATGATGAGCCTCCATGGTCCAGGGGAACGGCCGACATCGGGTGAGATTCCGGGATTTTGCATACCAAAACCTGTATCCTGAGATCAGATCGCCGCGTTCTCCTTCCCCTTGAGGTGTCCCGTGAGCCAGCCCGCTTCCCCGCTCCCAGACCGCGGCCCGACCGGCCGCCGCACGGCCAAGGGCTCGCTCGGCTCGACCCCCGCCAAGCGGGTCGAACGGCCCGCCCCGCTGCGGCAGGTCGTGTACGAGGCCCTCGCCGAGCTGATCACCAACCGCACCCTCGAACCCGGGCAGCACCTGGTCGAAGCCGACCTCGCCGAGTACCTCGGCGTGAGCCGGCAGCCCGTCCGGGAAGCCCTGCAGCGGCTGCAGAGCGAAGGCTGGGTCGACCTCCGGCCCGCACAGGGCGCCTTCGTCCACCTGCCCACCGATGAGGAGGCCGACCAGCTGCTGAGCGTCCGCGGCGTGCTGGAGGCGCACTCCGCGAAGCTCGCCGCCGCCAACGCCGGCCCGGAGGACGTCAAGCGGCTCTGGGAACTGCAGAACGTCGGCGTCAACGCCCTCGCCGAAGAGGACACCGAAGGACTGGTGGCCGCCAACGCCGCTCTGCACGCGTTCATCACCCAGCTTTCCGGGAACGCGGTGCTGGCGGAGCTGATCGGGCTGGTCGACCGGCGGGTCCGCTGGTACTACACGCCGATCGCCCGGCCCCGTGGGCGCGACGCGTGGAGCGAACACGACGAGCTGATCCACGCCATCTCCGACCGGGACGCCGACGCCGCCGAGCAGATCATGACCCGGCACACCGAACGCACGCGCCGGGCGTACCACGAACGTCCAGAAGCGCCTCGGCCCTGATTTCGGCAGGACCGGGGCGTGGAATCCGGATCAGCCACCCGGCAGCCGCCGGCGGCCGCGCCACCAGCCACCCGGCTGAACGCGGCGGCGCGGATTCGCGATGACCCCGAGGTCGCACGGTCATTGGGCCGAACGGCCGGATGACCGAGGCGGGTGGAAGGCGGCCCGGTGGCCATCGAGGGAGGAGGCGGCCACCGGGCCGGTGCTCCGGCGCGGTACCGGCCGCGTGGAGCACTGACAGTCTGGCCATCGGAGCCACCCTCCGACAAGCTTTTCTTGCTCGCCAAAGTGCGCGACCCCTCGGCCGCCGCGAGCCGCGCCCACCGCGCGGCCTCGAAACGGAGGGACTGTGAACCCGCACCGAAGAGATCGCGGGACGCAACGCGCCAGGACGCGACTTCCCCGCGCGCGCCGCGCCCTCTTTCGCGGCCGCCAGGCCGCACGAAGGCGCGACGGCGCGACGGCAGGCGCCATCCTCACGAACGGCGCGTTACTCACGAAGCCGCGCCGCCAGGGGCGGCTTCGTGAGTAAGCGCCAATGAATCAAGCCTTCTTGCGTGTTGCCCGCTTCCGGGCCGGCTTGACTTCGGCCGGCTCGGCCGCCGCGGCCTGGTCGGCTTCGAAGCCGGCGATGATCTCGCTGGAGAGGCGGCCCCGTTCGGCCACCTCGTAGCCGTTGGCCTGGGCCCATTCGCGGATCTGCCGGTTGCGCTCGCGGTCGGTGCCCGAGCCGGCCGCACCGGAGAGTGACTGGCCCGTCGCGAGGCGGACCTTGCGGCCGCCGATGCGCCGCGCCGCGGCGACGTAGCGGCCGAGTTCGTCCCGCAGCGCGGAGGCGTTGTCCTCGGACAGGTCGATCTCGTACGTCACCCCGTCAAGGCTGAAGGGGACGGTCTGCGAAGCCTCGCTCCCGTCGAGATCGTCCACCATCTCGACGTGCACCCGTTGCGCCATGATTCGTCGTTCCTCATCTTCTCCAGAACACGGTCGGACAGACCCTAACGTGTCGAATCACGTCCGGCACGCGCGACACCCGTCAAGCGTCCACAATGGCCGCTCGGGCGAACGGGCCGTCCGAGTACAGGGTGACCGCAACCGAGCCGAAAGGGGGATAATCTTCCTGAATATTTGTTTTCGTGATATGCTTGAAATCAAATCGGTACCGTGGCGGTATGACGAACGATGGATTTTCCGGTAATGCTCCTCGCGTCAGCCGCACGGCCTTCACCGCGGCCGCCGCGCGAGCGGCACATTTGCCGGCCGACGCCGAGCCGATCATCTTCTCCGACACCCTCGCCGCGGCGCTCCTGGGCGAGCACGCCGCGGAACTCCTGGCCTATCACCGGCTCCATGGCACCCACCCGGTACCGGCCGGCGCCCGCGCCGAGGCGGTCTGCCGAAGCCGGTTCACCGAAGCGCGGCTCAGTTGCGTCAATTCTGGTATAGACCAGTATGCGATTCTGGGTGCGGGTCTCGATTCGTTCGCCTATCGTGCCCGAAGCCGACGTGCTCTCGGAACGGCTCGTCCAGAGTGGACTCGACCCGTTCCGCCCCGTGTTCGCGAGCTGGCTCGGTGTCACCATGTACCTTACGCGGGAGGCGATTCTCGCCACATTGACGGACCTCGGCGGTTTCGCACCGGGATCGGAAATCGTGACCGATCACCTGCTTCCCGCGGAACTGCGCGACGCGGCCGGAAACGGCTACGTCGAAGCCGCCGGGCCGGTCGTCGCCGAACAGGGCGAGCCGTGGCGCACCTTCCTCTCCGTCGCAGCACTGGCCGGCCTCCTGCGCGAAGCCGGATTCGAGGTCGTCGAGCAGGCCGGGCAGCGGAACAGCGTCGGCACGCGGCTGTGGAACCGCATCGACGCGCTGCGGCCCGCCGCGCTTTCCGCGCTCACCCACGCGCGGATTCCCGGCCGGCCCGCGACGACCGGCGGCGGAAGCTGAACACTTTCCGATCGTGACGCCGCTTTCGCGGTCAATCGGGCAGCATCGGCACTTCGAGGTCGTCCGGGCGGCCGAGCAGGACGGCCCGGGTGACCGCGGCCTTCCCGAACCGGTTCCGCACCGCGTCCAGCGCGGTGTCGAGCTCGGTCGCCCGCTGCCGCTCGAAGGGCAGGGCCAGCTGGATCGGGTCGTCGTCGGCCAGGTTGGACAGCGCCGCGCCCAGCAGCGTGATCCCGTGGTCGGCGATCAGCGGCAGCGCGGCCACGAGCAGGTCCCGCGCCGCCGCGAGCAGCACGCCGGTGCCGGCGGTCGGCTCGTTCAGCGTCTGCGAGCGGGTGGCCCGGGTGAAGTCGGCGAAGCGCAGGCGGATCGTCACCGTCCGGCAGACGCGGTGGGCGGCGCGCAGCCGGCGGGCGATCCGGTCGATGAGCGCCACCAGCACGACGTCGAGCTCGGCCGGGGTCCGCCTGCCTCGTCCGAGGGCCCGCTGGGCGCCGATCGAACGGCGGCGCGTGCCGAGCTCGACGCGACGCGGGTCCTCGTTGTGCGCCAGGTGGTGCAGGTGTGTGCCCGCGCCGCGGCCGAGCAGGCCGACCAGGTCCACCTCCTCGGACGCGGCGAGCTGCCCCACCGTCGTGATCCCCCGGGCCCGCAGCTTCTCCGTGGTCACCTTGCCGACGCCCCAGAGCGCCGAGACCGGCAGCGGGTGCAGGAACGCCAGCTCCGCGTCGTGCGGGACCACCAGCAGGCCGTCCGGCTTGGCGACGCGGCTGGCGACCTTGGCGAGGAACTTGGTCCTGGCCACCCCTACCGTGATCGGCAGGCCGGCCCGTTCCGCGACGGCGACGCGCAGCCGTTCGGCTATCCGGCTCGGCCGCCCGCCGATCCTGGCCAACCCCCCTACGTCGAGGAACGCCTCGTCGATCGAGATGCCTTCCACCCATGGGGTGGTGTCGTGGAAGACCTCGAACACCGCCCGGCTGGCGGCCAGGTACGCCGACATCCGCGGGCGCACGACGACCGCGTGCGGGCACAGTTTCCTGGCCTGCGCGCCACCCATCGCGGTGCGCACGCCATAGGCCTTGGCCTCGTAACTAGCGGCCAGCACCACCCCGCCGCCGACGATCACCGGCCGTCCCTTCAGCGCCGGATCGTCGCGCTGCTCGACCGACGCGTAGAACGAGTCGAGGTCGGCGTGCAGGATGGGTCCCTCATCCGTCATAGAACATATGTTCGCACAAACCGAGGGCCGAAGACCCCTGCTCCGCCCGCCGCGGCCGGGTCGCCGCTTGGCGAAACTGAGCGTTTTCCCGGTTGTCCACCGTGCGTGGCCGCGCTCACACTCAAGGCATCGAACAGCCCGACCACTGGGGGCGACATGACCGACAAGTGCCGATGCGGCGACCACCACGCGTGGGCCGCGCCGAATCCCGAGGACCGGCCGGCCGCGGCGCGGGAGCCGCTGCTGGCTTCGACGCTGGTGCAGGAAGACCGGGGGGAGGACGCCGGCGGGCTCGACCCGACCGACCGCGTCACCTGCCGGACGCACCGGCGGTGGCTGCACGACTGCGTGTCGTCCCCGGTGCACGCCAACCCGGCGATCGGCTACCGCTGGTGCCGCCGCTGCGACCACCAGGCGCTCGTCGCGGTGGACGAACTGGCCGGCGAGGTGACCATCAGCTGCGGGCTCTGCGGCCGCTACCCGTTCAGCCGCGCCAACCAGGAGCTCGTGGAACTGTGCCGGCGCAGCCTCGCCCTGGCCCGCTCGGGCCGGTTCCCGGTGCGCGCGGCCGCCTGAGCGAGCGTGGCCGGCAGCCAGGAGTGCGCGAACTTCCGCCTGCCATGATGCGGAGGTGCCCGAACCCGGAACCACCGCGCTGGTGATCCTGCTGCCCGCCGCCGAACCCGTGCTCGCCGCGGCTCGGCGCGTCGACCCCGCCCTGGTCCGTCCCGGCCTGGCCGCCCACGTGACCGCGCTGTACCCGTTCCTGCCGGACGGCGAGCTGACGGACGAGGTCACCGCCGCGGTCCGCGAGCTAGCCGGAGCCTGGCCGCCCGTCGAGGTGCGGCTCACCGATTTCGTGATGACGCGCGGCTTCGCGGCGATACCGGCGCCTTCGCTGCAGCCGATCGCCGACGCGGTCTGTGCGCGCTGGCCGGAAGTCCCGCCCTACGGCGGCCGGTTCGGCGCCCGCCCGGCCGCGCACCTGACGGTGGCGATGGGCGGCGAGGACGCGGTCCTCGAGCGCGTCGCCGCGGAAGTCCGGCCGCTGCTGCCGTTGGCCGACACGGCGGAAGCGCTGCAACTGGTGGCCCTCACCGAACAGGGGTGGGAGCCGCGGCTCTCGGTCCCCTTCGGCGGCAGCGCCGGTTCCGCTCCCGCCTGACTTGGCACGGAAGCCGGCTCACCGCGCCGGATCGGCCATCCCGTGTCCCGGCGCGGCACTGTCCAACCGGCAGTACGCACGGGCGATCGCCCGCAGCCGCGCCACGTCCGCGGCGAACGGTTCCGTTCCCGCGGCGGACGGTTCCGCCTCCCCCGGCTCGTCCGGGAGGTCGCGCACCAGCCGCGCGGCCGCCGGCGCCGCCAGGTCCGGCGTCACCCCGGCGAGGATCAGGCCGTCGTTGGTTTCGCTCATCGCCGTCAGCAGCCGCTCGCGGCGCGACGGCCCGCCCGGGTCGATGCGCACGATCTCCGGGAACCGCCGCGTGAGGTGCGTCCGCAGCGGCCGCAGCAGGCGCAGCGTCCGCGCGTCCCGGCGCGCCGCCACCAGCCCCGGCACCGACGGGATCGTCAGCCCGAGCACGATCAGCAGCACCGACACCGCCGGGAAGCCGACGTCGAGCGTGCACGGCAGCGTCGAGAACGGCCCGCGGCAGAACGCTTTCGCCGGGTGGTCGGCCTGCAGCGCGTGGCTCGTCGCGACGACTTTGCCGGCGAGGTAGGCGACGGCGAACGCCGATGCCAGCAGCAACAGCGCGAGCCCGGCGCGCAGCGCGCCGCCGCTCGCCCGGATCGTCACCGCGGCCACCACTCCGATGTCGAGGACGGCGAAGCCGAGGTAGACGGTGTAGGTGAAGACGTAGACGACCAGCGTTGGGTGGGTGCGGTACAGCTCGTCGAAGAGGCCGATGCCGCGCGGCAGGTCCGGCGTGCTGAAGAACATGACGGTCAGCAGGGTCAGCGCCACCCCCAGCGCCGCCAACCGAACGCGCCCGCCGCGGTCGCGGGTGCCGCTGATCTCCGCGACGGTCAGCCCGATGCCGTATGCGGCGACCATGGTCGCCAGGTTCGACAGCAGCCGGCCAAGGCTGGGGTAAAGCGCGCTTTCGACGTACTGGGCGCGGTTGGACAGGAAGCAGAACGCCGCGCCGAGCGCGATGAGTGAGACGGCGACGCCGGCGCCCGCGCCGGTGCGTCGCGCGCGGACGGCCCGCCAGATCCCGGCCACCAGCGCGAAAACCCCGACCCCGAGGAACAGAATGTCGATCACGGGACCGCACTATCCCAGGAGTGCCGCCAGCCGCCTAGCCTGATCGGCCGCCCGGCCGGACGCGCCCGGCTGAACGGCGGGTGGTTCGCTCGTCGCCGCGCTCATCAGGAGCACGGCGATCAGCTCGGCCTCGTACTCGTCGGTGCCGCTGGTGACCCGGGTGAGCAGATGCGACAACGCATTCGGCGCGAGGTCCGGGGCGAGTTCGGCGGCTTCGGACTCCGACATCAGGCAGGTGCCGGTGTGCGCGCACAGCATGTGGGCGAGCTCGTGGGCGATGATGTGGTCCTGGTGCAGCGCCGACGTGTGCTCGGTGTAGGCGATCAGGTCGTAGTCCGGGCGGGCTTGCCAGGCGCCGGACGGCTGCCCGGGCCGGTAGCGGACCGGGACGAGGTCGATCTCGCGCCCGCGCCAGGCTTCGAGGCGGTCGACCCAGGCGTTCATCGACCACGGCCGCGGCAGGGGGACGGCGGCGAGCACGGTCCGCACCCGTTCCCGGGCCCCGGCACGGAGTTCCGACAGGCCGCGCACGTCGATGGGTCCTCCCCGCTCACCGGGCGCCAGCCGGGTGCACCGGGGCGCGATCACGGACGAGGTCATCGTAGCCGACCGCGGACGGTCACTCCGGCTTCCGGCGCCGGCCTTCGCGGCGGCGGGTGTCGTCGTAGCTGCTGAGCTGGTCCAGCAGCGCCGTCACGGTTTCGCGGTCGCGCGGCGAGAGCCGCATGGCCCGCTGCGCCAGGTTCCGCGCTTCGCTGTCGCGCCAGGCCACGACGTCTTCGACCTGCCGATCGACCTGCCCGGCGACGTCGTCGTCGAAGAAGTACGTCACCGGCACACCGAAGAACTGGGCGAGTGCCTGGATGTGCGAGCGCTTGGGGTCCTTGCGCGCGCCGACGGCGAGCTGCTGCACGTGGGTCGCCGACATGGTCACGCCGGTCTGCTCGGCGACGCCGGACGCGATCTCCCGGTAGGAGTACGGCTTGCGGTCCGGCGGGTGCACGGTCGCGATCAAATGCGCCAACCGTTCCGCGAAACTGCGCTGCTCGCTCACCACACACCACCCTCAGCCATGCAACGTGACACCTGTCAGCCTAACTGTCCCGAAAACTTGACACAGCATGTCCCGGAAAGACTACGATACTCCCGATCAGTGTTTCGGAAACAAGACACAGGACCCGGGGCGGCGCAGCGGCCGCTGGGGGTGACTCACGTGGCCGCTGGGGGTGGCCACGCGCCCATCCCTTTCCGCCGCGTCGCCCCTCCTCATCGCGCACCCAGGGCGGTGGCGAGGTTCGTGAGGTCGTCCCGCAACCCCGGCACCGCTTCCCGGGTGACGCAGCCGGTCGAGATTTCCACGTAGAGGCCGTCGTCTTCGGGGATGTCCACGTCGGCGTCGATGCTGTCCGGGCCGATCCCGTGGAGGTACTCGCCCGGCTCCATCCCCGCCGCCACCCGGAGCCGGTCCTCCACCACGCCGGCCTCCGCCACCGGCAGGGTCCGGCTCTCGAGCTTCAGGTGCAGGTCGGCCGCGTCCGGGTCGGGGCCGAGGATGAGGTCGTTCGTCCGGTCGCAGGGCCATTCGGTGAACTCCGGGGCGACGCCGGGCAGCGGCGCGAAGCCGGACAGGTCGCCGGTCAGGTCCCGCAGCGCCGCCGACGTCGGTTCCGCCGGGAACGGGCCGCGGTAGAGCGACTGGTCGGACAGCTGCATCCCGAACCAGCCACCGAGGAACAGCCAGAGACCGAGTCCGAACGCGAGGAAGCCGCCGCCGGCGCCCAGCCGGGGCGCGCGGTCCTTCGCGAAGGCCGCGGGGTCGACGCCGTACTGCGGCTCGAGGTCCGGGCGCGCGTCGCGCACCGCCGTGACGAACCGGTCCGCGGCGCGGTGGTCACGCCACCGGAGCCGGGTGCGGGCGGTGCCCGTGCCGAACTCGACGACCTCGCGGTCGAAGTCGCCGGCCGGGCGCAGCGCGACGAGCAGGCCGACCACCAGGGACGTCGGCACCCAGAAGGCCAGCCAGAACGGCTTCGCCGACACCGCGCCGCGCCGCAGGTCCGTGATGGCCGGGTACGGCACGCGGGCCGTCCCGAGCACGAGGGCGCCGGGCTCGAAGACGGCTTCCGGCGGCCAGTTCCGGCCCAGCGCGTACGCGATCACGGCGACCAGCACGTCGAGCGCGACGCCGATCCAGAAGAACGGGCGTTCCGGGGCCACGGTGACGCCGTAGCCGTGCCACACCGCGAAGGCGAGCGCGACCGCGACGAGGCCCCAGGTCCACCGGCGGGCCCGGGACAACGGGACGCGCGTCGTCGTAACGTCCGACATTCGCCACAAGGTAG
Organism: Amycolatopsis sp. NPDC051128; assembly: GCF_040682715.1. Classification (NCBI taxonomy): domain Bacteria; kingdom Bacillati; phylum Actinomycetota; class Actinomycetes; order Pseudonocardiales; family Pseudonocardiaceae; genus Amycolatopsis; species Amycolatopsis sp. NPDC051128. The sequence continues at coordinate 246,056 of NZ_JBFBBN010000003.1, forward strand.
GCCACCCGGGCGCGGCCCGGTGCGGCAAAAGTACCGCCGTGACGCGGGCTTTCGGCCTAATTCGGGACGTCAGTACGTCACGGTGATCGGTCCCCGGCCCGCGTGCGCCGGGGCGGTCACCGTCAGCGTGTGTGTTGCGGCGTCCCAGTTCCAGCTGTTCGACGGCGCCCAGGAGCCACCCACCCGCACCCGGGCCGGGGCCGCGGCCACGCCGAGGAACTTCACCGTCCACTCGCGACCGCTCACCGGGAACCGGCCCGGCGAAGGCGCCACCGTCACCGTGTGCGCGCCTCGCCGCTCGGTGTACGTGATCTTCGTCGTGGTGCCGCGCGACGACGAAACGCCGTCGTCCTCATAGAGCGAGAACGTCCCGGAGGCGCCCGGCGCGACCGTCACCGTCACGCGGTTCAGCGGGTTCTGGACGTCGTTCGTGACGTTCGCCGTCCGCGTCGCCGTGATGCCGCCGGCGCGGAGGAACACCGGCATCGTCAAGAGATCCGTCGTGACCTGCCGGGTGGTCCCGCCGGCGTAGGTCTTGCCGGTGAAGTAGTCCGTCCACTGCCCGGGCGGGAACCAGACCGAGGTGACCGCCGGGGCACCGGGGGACGTCACGGGCGCCACCAGCATGTCCGGCCCGTAGAAGTACTCGCTCCCCGCGGCCGCGTAGGCGCCGGGCTCGTCCGGGTACTCCAGGTACGTCGGCCGCACCACCGGGACGCCGGTCGTCGCGGCCTCCTGGGCCAGTGTGTAGGTGTACGGCACCAGGTTTTCGCGGAGGTTGAGGAACTTCGCCGCCGAGTCCTTCGCCGCGCCGCCGTACTGCCAGGGCAGCCGGTCGCTGTGGTTGCTGTGCAGCCGGTCGATCGGCTGGAACGTGCCGAGCTGCACCCACCGCGCGTACAGGTCGTCGGGCAGTTTGAACGTCTGGTGCTGCTGCCCGCCCGAGGTGTAGGTCTCGCTGCCGCGCAGGCCGGTCGTGTCGTTGTGCCCGCCGATGTCGTGGCTGATCGCCGACATCCCGGTGGCCGCCGACTCCGCCGGCGTCACGCCGACCTCCATCCGCAGCGTTCCCCACGTCGAGGACGTGTCCCCGGTGAAGTGCAGCGTGCTCCGCTTCTCCGCCCACGGCCCGGTCGGCAGCCCCACCGGCCCGCCGTAGCCACCGGCCTGCAGCGACCCGTACGCGCGGGAGACGGCGAACCCGCGCCCGATCGCCGGGGCGGCCAGGTCGGCGTACTGCTGGTTGATCCAGGCGTCCGGGGTCACGCCGGCCAGGCTCGACCGGGAGCTGTCGCAGCACCAGTCGAGCCACCAGAAGTCGTTGCCCTGGCTCATCATCCCGGCGTGCAGGTCGAGGTAGGCCTTGAGCTGGTCCGGGTCGCCCCAGTCGAAGGTGTGGCAGTCCGTGCCGCACGCCGACTTGGTGAGCTTGCCCTTCGCCGTCGCCTGCGCGCGGGCGAACTGCGGGTCCGAACCCATGACGCTGGGGTGGATGTTGAGGTTGTTGTGCAGCCCCTGGGACTTCGACCAGGCGAAGAACCCGGCGGGGTCGGGGAACTTCTTCGGGTCGAACTGCCAGCCGTTCCAGGTGTCGGGCGCCTTGAAGTCGGTGTCGGTCACCAGGACGTCCAGCGGCACGCCTTCGCCGCGGAACCGCGGCAGGATGGTGTCCCGGTAGTCGGCCGCGGTGCGGTCGATGTACTCCGAATACCAGACGCCGTAGGCCCAGCGCGGCAGCAGCGCGGGCGGCCCGGTCAGCGTCGCGAGGTCGCGGAGCCCGGCCTTGTAGTCGTGGCCGAAGGTGAAGACGTAGCCGTCCTGGTAAGGGTTTCCGCCGTGCGACGGCCGCTGCGTCACCGCGCGCGTCCGGGTGTCGTACAGCGCGGACGGGCTGTCGTCGAGCAGGTACCAGCCGTCCTGGTGCAGCAGCCCTTCGGTGGTGGACGGCGTGCCGTTGTCGCCGTTGACGCCGTCGAGACCGCGCCGGTAGCCGCCGAGCGCGAGGTGCGGCCGCGGGGCGGCGGCGCCGGACGGCGTGACCGCGGCCGTGTCGATGTTGACGTGGCAGCTGGTGTCGTCGGGACAACCGAGGACGACGTCGTTCGCGCCGGCCCGGAGGTCGACCGGGACCGACGCCGTCTTCCAGGCGTCCCAGCCGTCGGTGACCGGAAAGGTCAGCGTGCGGGTCACGCCGTTCGCGGTGACCGGCGCGGTCCTGGTCTCGTGGCGGCCGTCGCCGCCGGCGCCGTTGGCGTAGCGGACGTGCAGCAGGTAGGTGCCGGTCGCCGGGACGTCCGACGCGCGGTGGGTCAGCGTCGAGCCGCGGTTCAGCTCGGCGACGAAGCCGCGGCCGGCGTACCCGGTGTGGTCGGCCGCCACGACGGCCGAGCCCGTCCGGAGCCCCGATTCCGCCTCGCAGCTCACCCCGGCCGGGCACGCGGTGACCGCGCGGGCCGACACGGGCGGGAACGGCGCGCCGTCGGAGAGCACCGCCAGGCCGTCGAGGTTGACGTTGCCGGAGTCGGCCGCGGTCCGCGCGAGGCGCACGCTGTGGTGCCCCGCGCCGAGGGTGACCGGGACCGAGGCGAGCGCCCAGGTGTCCCAGCCGCCCGTCACGGGCAGCGTGAGCTTCCGCGGCGCGCCTCCGTCGACGGACACGCTCAGGGTGCGCGTGACGTACTGGCCGTCCCCGCCCTGGCCGTTGGCGTAACGGGCGGTCAGGGTGTATGTCCCGGCCGTGGTGGCCTGGACGTCCGCGGTCGCCGCGGCACCGGTGCTTTCGAACCCGGCGAGGAACCCTTCGCCGGTGAAGCCCACGTGGTCGGTGGCGACGCCGAGCCCGTCGGCGGTCAGGTCTTCGGCCTCGCACCGGGCGCCGACCGCGCAGGTCAGGTGGTGCCAGGGCGCCGCGAGTACGGGCGCCGCGCCGGCGGTCGTGCGCACTTCGAGGTTGCCACCGTCGAACGGGCCCGAGTCCAGCCGGTAGGTCAGGGTCGTCGCGCTCGTCCGGATCGTGAGCACCCCGCCGGAAACGGCCGAGGTGTACGGCGTCGGCGTGAACGCGCCGCGACCGACGGCGTTGAAGGTGGCGGAGTCCTGGAACCGGCCGTCACCCGCGTACTCCGTGCGGATCAGCGTCGGGGACAGCACCTGGAAGCGGGCGTTCCCGGCGGTGACGGTCTGGCGCGCGGGCCCGGCGGCGGCCGGGGTCGCGACGGTCACGGCCGCGACCGCGCCCGCGGCGACGGCCAGCGCGCACGCCAGGTGGAGGGGTTTCCTTCTGCTCGTCCGCACGGCGGAACTCCGTTCCGGGAGGAGACCGACTGTTTACAACGTTGGAAAAGTCGTCCCGATCTGAGCACAGCGGCCGGGCTGTTGTCCAGACCAGTCGGCGGACCTGTCCCGGACCTGTCCGGAACAACCAGCGCTCAACGGCCGGTGACGCCGTCGATCTGCTCCCGCAGGATGTCCGCGTGACCCGCGTGCCGGGCGGTCTCGCTCGTCATGTGGGCCAGCACCCACCGGAGGGTGTGGAACTTGCCGTCGACCGGGATCGCCACGGGCGTTTCCGGGTCCCCGGCGGCCCGGATCGCCGCGTCGCTCGCCTCGATCGCCGCGCGGTAGCCGGCCAGGACCTCCTCCGCGGTGAGCCCGTCCGGGACGGCCATCTCCACGTCCCCGGTATCCGCGCCGCCCGCGACGTGGTGACCGAACCAGACCCGCTCGGCGCCGGCCAGGTGGTGGACCAGCCCCAGCAACGTCGTGCCCGAGCCGACCAGGACCCGGCGCAGCTGCTCCTCGGTGAGCCCGTCCGTCTTCTTGAGCACACACTGGCGGGCGAACGACAGGAACGCCGTCGCGGTGTCGAGTTCGCCGCTGTCGTCGCGGGGAACGGGTTGACGCTGGGTCTCGGCCATACCGGGAATCTAGCGCGTCACGATGATCGTCAACGGGCGTCTCCCGCGATCACGGTTCGTCGGCACGCTCAGCCGGACAGGCGGGCCTCGGCGGCCGCCCAGTCGGCGTTGCCGGCGGGCTCGTAGCTCCGCACCTCCTGCGTCTCGCGGACCAACGCCCGCATCGCCGCCAGGTCCGGCAGGTCCTCCCCCAGCGCCCGCGCCTGGACCAGCACGTTCCCGAGCGCCGCCGCCTCGACCGGGCCCGCCAGGACCGGCACTCCGCAGGCGTCCGCGGTCAACTGGCACAACAGCTCGTTGCGGGCGCCGCCGCCGACGATGTGGACCACGTCGACCCGGCGGCCCGCCAGGCGCGCCGCCTCGTGGATCGTGCGGCGGTGGGCCAGGGCCAGGCTGTCCACGATGCAGCGGACCACCGCGGCCCGGTCCGTGGGCGGGCGCTGGCCGGTCGCCCGGCAGGCCGCCTCGACGCGGGCGGGCATGTCGCCTGGTGGCAGGAACTCCGGCGCGTCGATGTCCACCACCGCCGCCAGGGCCGGGGACCCGGCCGCGGCGGCCAGCAACCCGGGCAGGTCCGAAGCGGACCACGTGCGCAGCGTCTCCGACAGCACCCACAGGCCCATCACGTTGCGCAGGAACCGGATGGTGCCGTCGACCCCGCCTTCGTTGGTGAAGTTCGCGGCCAGCGCCGCGTCACTCAGCTCCGGCGAAGGAAGCTCCAGCCCGGCCAGTGACCAGGTGCCCGAGGAGATGTACGCGAAGTTCGTCCCGGGCGAAGCCGGCACCGCGACCACCGCGGACGCCGTGTCGTGCGAGCCGACCGCGACCACCGGCACACCGGGCAGGTCCAGCGAAGGCAGCACCGTGCCGATCACCGTGCCGGGGTCGCGCAGCGGCGGCAGCAGCCGCGGCGGGATGCCGACCCGGGCCGCGAGGGAGGTCGCCCAGGCCCGCGCGCGCACGTCGTAGAGCTGGGTGGTCGACGCGTTGGTGCGCTCGGCCCCGATCGAACCCGTCAGCCAGTAGCCCAGCAGGTCCGGGATGAGCAGCATCGTGCGGGCCGCGGCGAGCCGGTCCTGTTCGGCCACCAGCTGGTACAGCGTGTTGAAGGGCAGCTGCTGCAACCCCGTCACGTCGTAGAGTTCCCGGGCGGAAACCGACGCGGCGACCTTCCCGGGCACGCCGTCGGTGCGCGAGTCGCGGTAGTGGACGGGGTTGCCGAGCAGGGCGCCGCGGTCGTCCAGCAGCCCGTAGTCGACGGCCCACGAGTCGATGCCGACGCCGTCCAGCGCACCGGCGTCCCGGATCCCGGCCAGGGTCTCGCGAAAGAGCCCCAGGATGTCCCAGTACAGCGCCGGTCCCGCTCGCACTCCGCCGTTCGGGAACCGCCGGACCTCCTCGACGCTCAGCACCGACGGATCGACCGTCCCGGCCATCACGCGCCCGCTGGACGCGCCGAGGTCGACCGCCGCCACCCGCGTCACGCGCGCACCACGGTCAGCTCCAGGCCGAGCAGGTCGGCGACGGCCGTCAGCTCGGCGACGCGGTGGCCGGTGCCCAGCGCCCAGTGGTGCGCGACGCCGCTGGCCGACCACGCGTCGGTCCACTCGCCCGGGTCGCATCCGAAGTCGACGCGGGAGGTGGTGTTCCCGATCCGCAGCAGCGGCCCTGGCGCGACCGTGCCTTCGGACGCGATGAGCGTGAACGCCCCGTCCCGCCGCTGCCCGAGCCCGCACAGCGTCACCGGCCCGTGCCGGACGTCGAACTCCACCGACACGCCCCAGCCGCGCTTGCCGTGGTAGACGCCGAGCCCGCGCAGCAGCGGCTTCCGGGCGCTGATCCCGAGGTGCGCCGGGCCGTCGTGGCCCATCTCGACGACGTTGTCGTGGAAGTTCAGCGCCTGCAGCTCGGTGAACGAGCCGCCCGCACCGAGCCGGTCCATGACCAGCATGGCCAGCGACGTCCGCAGCTCGTACTCCCCGACGGCCGGGATGCCGCGCGCGGTGAGCAGGGACGCGCCGAGGATGAACCCGGCGCCGACCCGCTCGTGCGTCTCGCCGTCGAGGCCACGGTGGTAGTAGGCCAGCGAGTCGAGCGAGAAGTCTTCGACGAGCCGATCCAGCGCGACCGAAACCCGGGCGCCCCAGGCGAAGTCCTCGTCCACGACGGACTCGTCCACAGTGAACACTTCACGCGCCAGCGCGACGCGGGCGGAGGTTTCCGCCTCGGTGACCTTCTCGACGCGCACCCGCAGGTCGTCGATCTCCAGGATCTCGACGTGCCCGCCGAGCTGGGCCGACACCAGGGTCGGGTCGGTGGAGACGTCCATCATGCCCGGGTAGAGGTGCCCGAGCAGGCCGTGGCGCCCGTGCCGCAGCGCGGCCCGCACGCCGGCGGCCTTGATCCAGCGCTCGATGCGGGTCCAGGCTCGTTCGTCCTCCAGGTACCCCGACACCGAGCGGAACTCGACCCCGAGCCGGCGGAACGCGTTGGCCATCTCCGGCAGCGGGCACGCGCCGCAGTAGGCCAGCCACGCGCCGGTGTCGAAGAACTCGTGGTCCATCGCCTCGGTGGGCTGCAGGTTCAGCAGCAGCACCGGCGCGCCGGACCGCTGCGCGATCGGCGCGAGCATGCTCGAGGTGAGGTACGTCGTGAGGAAGCCGACGATCAGGTCGCACCCGGCCACCCGGAGCTTCTCCGCCGCGGCCGCGCCCTCCTGGGCATCGGAGACGAACCCGACGTCGACGACCTCGCAGTCCATTTCGGACATCCGCTCGGCGACGCGCCGGGCGGAGGCCTCCAGCTGAGGCAGCAGCGAAGGGAACTGGGGCCAGTACGCGCCGAGCCCGCCCGCGACCAGGCCGACGTGGGTGCGGCGTGGCGCGATGCGATCCAGGGTCATCAGTCCTCCTTCAGCGCAGGAACGCGGCGGCCACCCCGGCGTCCACCGGCACGTGCAGGCCGGTGGTGTGGGTCAGCTCGCCCCCGGTCAACGCGAACACCGCGGCCGCGACGTGCTCGGGCAGCACTTCGCGCTTGAGGATGGTGCGCTGGGCGTAGAACTCGCCGAGCTTCTCCTCCGGCACGCCGTACACGGCGGCGCGCTGGGCGCCCCAGCCGCCGGCGAAGATGCCGGAGCCCTGGACGACGCCGTCGGGGTTGACGCCGTTGACGCGGATGCCGTGCGCGCCCAGCTCGGCGGCCAGCAGCCGCACCTGGTGGGCCTGGTCGGCCTTCGCCGCACCGTAGGCGACGTTGTTCGGGCCCGCGAACACCGAGTTCTTCGACGAGATGTAGACGATGTCGCCGCCGATGCCCTGCCCGACCATCGCCTTCGCCGCGGCCTGGGCGACCAGGAACGAGCCCTTGGCCATCACGTCGTGCTGCAGGTCCCAGTCCCGCTCCGTCGTCTCCAGCAACGGCTTGGAGATCGACAGCCCGGCGTTGTTGACGACCAGGTCGATCCCGCCGAAGGCCAGGACGGTCGCGTCGACCGCCGCCTGGACGGCGCCGGCGTCGGTGACGTCGGCGGTGACGGCGATGGCCTTGTCGGCGCCACCGATCTCCGCGGCCGCCTCCGAGGCGGCGGACGCGTTCAGGTCCGCGATCGCGACGCACGCGCCTTCCGCGGCCAGCCGCCGCGCGATGGCCTTGCCGATGCCCGAGCCCGCGCCGGTGACCAGGGCGATCCGCCCGGCCAGGGGCTTCGGCTTCGGCATCCGCCGCAGCTTCGCCTCTTCCAGCGCCCAGTACTCGATCCGGAACTTCTCGCTCTCCGGGATCGGCGCGTACGTCGACACGGCTTCGGCGCCACGCATGACGTTGATCGCGTTGACGTAGAACTCGCCCGCGACCCGCGCGGTCTGCTTGTCCCGGCCGAAGGAGAACATCCCGACGCCGGGGACGAGCACGATCGCCGGGTCGGCGCCCCGCATCGGGGGCGAGTCCGGCGTGGCGTGCCGCTCGTAGTAGGCGCGGTACGCGTCGCGGTACTCGGCGTGCAGTTCCTTCAGCCGCGCGACGACGTCTTCCAGCGGCGCGGTCGCGGGCAGGTCCACCACCAGCGGCCGGACCTTCGTGCGCAGGAAGTGGTCCGGGCACGACGTGCCGAGTGCGGCCAGCGGCGCGAGCTTCTCCCGCGCCAGGAACTCGAGCACGACCTCGCTGTCGGTGTAGTGCCCGACGACCCGCTGGTCGGTGGCCGCGAGCCCGCGGATCACCGGCGCCAGCGCGGCCGCCCGGGCGTGCCGCTCAACCGACGGCAGCGCCTCGAAGCCCGGGACGACCGGTCCGAACGGCTCCGCGGCACCCCGCGAAGCGAGAAACTCCTCGGCCTTCCGGATGATCTCCAGGGAGTTGCGCCGGCACTCTTCGGAGGTCGCGCCCCAGGCGGTGATGCCGTGCCCGCCGAGGATCACGCCGATCGCCTGGGGATTGGCCGCCTTCACCGCGGCGATGTCGAGACCCAGCTGGAAGCCCGGTCGCCGCCAGTCCACCCACGCGACGCTGTCGCCGAAGCACTCCTTCGTCAACGCGGGCCCGTCGGCCGCCGTGGCCAGCGCGATGCCCGAGTCGGGGTGCAGGTGGTCGACGTGCGGCGCTTCCACGAGACCGTGCATCGCCGTGTCGATCGATGGCGCCGCTGGCTCTGATGGCGTCTCAGCGGGAAAGCGTGCTTCGACGCGGCCCCGCCCGTGCAGGCAGTAGTCGAACGCGGCGACCATCTCGTCCTCGCGCTCGACGCCCGGGTAGACGTCGACGAGCGCTCGCAGCCGGTCCAGCCGCAGGACCGCGAGCCCCGCCTCCGTGAGCGTCCCGAGGTCGCCCCCGGAACCCTTGACCCACAGCACCTCCGTCGGCGCGCCGGTCACCGGGTCGGTGACGTCGCCCTTGGCGGAGGTGTTGCCACCGGCGTAGTTCGTGTTCCGCGGGTCGGCGCCCAGCGCGTTGCTGCGGGCGATCAGCTCCTCGGGCACGGTCATGCTCATGCTCCCCATCCGGCCTGCGTGCCGCCGGCCCGCTCGGCCACGATCTTCTCCTGGTACCCGCTGCGGTGGTAGGCCGCGACTGGATCCGGGTCCAGCCCAGAGTCCGCCCGCAGCTCGGCCAGCAGCGGCCGGACGTCGGTGTTGTAGGCGTCCATCAGCACCGCGTTCGCGGCGAGCACGTCACCGGACTGCTGGGCCGCGCGCAAGGCGTCACGATCGACCAGCAGCGCCTTCGCGGTCGCTTCCTGGACGTTCATCACCGACCGGATGATCGCCGGGATCTTCGCCTCGATGTTGTGGCACTGGTCGAGCATGAACGCGATCCCGTACGCCGGGTCCAGCGCGTCGCCGCGGACGATCTCGTACATGATCCGGAACAGCTGGAACGGGTCCGCCGCCCCGACCATCAGGTCGTCGTCGGCGTAGAACCGCGAGTTGAAGTCGAACGCGCCCAGCTTCCCGGCCCGCAGCAGGAACGCCACGATGAACTCGATGTTCGTCCCGGGCGCGTGGTGCCCGGTGTCGATGCACACCGTCGCCCGCTCCCCCAGCTCGACGCAGTGGGCGTAGGACGTGCCCCAGTCCGGGACGTCGGTGGCGTAGAACGCGGGCTCGAACAGCTTGTACTCCAGCAGCATCCGCTGATCCGGGCCGAGCCGGTCGTAGGTCTCCTTCAACGCGGCGGCCAGCCGGTCCTGCCGGTCGCGGATGTCGTCCTGGCCCGGGTAGTTGATGCCGTCGGAGAACCACAGCTTCAGGTCCCGAGAACCCGTCGCGTCCATGATCGAGATCGCTTCGAGCAGGTGGTCGGTCGCCTTGCGGCGGATCCCGGCGTCCGGGTTCGTCACCGAGCCGAGCTTGTAGTCCTCGTCCTGGAACACGTTCGTGTTGATCGCGCCGATCTCGATGCCCAGATCACGCGCGTACGCGGTCAGGGCGCCGTAGTCGTCGACGCGGTCCCACGGGATGTGCAAGGCGACGCTCGGGGCGACCCCGGTGAACCGGTGCACGGTCGCGGCGTCGGCGATCTTCTCCTCCGGCGTGCGCGGCACGCCGGGTTGCGGGAACACCTTGAAGCGCGTGCCCGAGTTCGCGTACGCCCACGACGGCGTCTCGATGCGCTGGGCCCGCAGGGCCTGTTTCACGGCCGTCAAGTCACCCACGGCGATCACTGTCCTTCCGCGGCGGTGGGGGGTTCGAGGTGGAAGACTTCGTCGAGCAACTGGAACCCTTCGTCGGGCGGACCGCCGTCAAGGCCGGTGAAGAACTCGGCCATTTCCGCCTGCCAGCGGCCGTTGACCTCGGTCCGCGCCATCGCGGCCTGCGCGGCGGCGAGGTCGTCCGCCTCGACGTAGCCGATCAGGAGGCCGTCCTCGCGCAGGAAGAGGGAGTAGTTGCGCCAGCCGGTGTCGTGCAGGGCCTGCCGCATCTCCGGCCACACCGCGCGGTGCCGCCGCGCGTACTCGGCCCTCCGGTCGGGCTTCACCTGGAGGCAGAAGCAGTATCGGGGCACGGTCCGTCCTTTGTGGAGCCCGGCCGGGCCGCGAACCGCGACCCGGCCGGGAATCTCAGAAGTTGAACTTGTCGATGTTGTTCGCGTCGAACGTCGTCGGCGGGCCGAGCACGATCTCGCCGCTCGCGCCGATCGTGTACTCACCGAGCTTGCCCGCCTTGAACTTCTCGCCTTCCTTGCCGGTGATCTGGCCGGACTTGAGCGCGACGCCGGCGTAGGCGGCGAGGTAGCCGATGTCGGCCGGGTTCCACAGCGCGAACTGCTTCACCGTGCCGTCCTTGACGAAGGCGCGCATCTGGTTCGGCGTGCCCAGCCCGGTCACCGCGACCTTGCCCTTGTAGCTCGACGAGCTGACGTACCGGGCGGCGGCGGCGATGCCCACGGTGGTCGGCGAGACGATCACCTTGAGGTTCGGGAACGACTGCAGCAGGCCCTGGGCCTCCTGGAACGACTTCTGGTCGTCGTCGTTGCCGTAGGCGATCTTGTCCAGCTTCAGGCCCGCGTACTCCGGCTTGGCCAGCTCCTTCTTGAGCACCTCGATCCAGGCGTTCTGGTTGGTGGCGTTCGGCGTCGCGGACAGCACCGCGATCTCGCCGGACCCGCCGGAGAGGTCCTTGGCCTGCTTGGCCAGCGCCTCGCCGATGCCCTGGGTGGTGGCCTGGTTGATGAAGACGTCGCGGCAGTCCTTCGCGGCGTCGGAGTCGAACGCGACGACCTTGATGCCGGCGCCGCGGGCCTGGTTGAGCGACGGGCACACCGCGTTCGGGTCGTTCGCGGCGATGCCGATGACGTCCTGCTGCTGCTGGATCAGCGTGTTGATGTAGCTGACCTGCGACGACGCGCTGGCGTCGTTCGGCCCGACCAGCTTGTACTCGCCCTTCAGCTCACCGAGGGCCTCCTTGCCGCCGCTGACCTCGATGTCGCTGTAGGGGTTGTTGAGCTGCTTGGGCAGGAAGGCCATCTTGACGCCCTCCTTCGCCGCGGCGTTCGGGTTCGCCGCGGCGGTGGACTGCTGGGCGCCGGAGCCGGCGTTGTCGTTCTTGGTCGTACCGCTGCACGCGGCCAGGACCAGCACCAGCCCGGCCGACACTGCGCCGGTGAGGAACCGTCGGGACATCTTTGTCACCTTTCTGGGGTTACCGCACTGGGAGCCCGATGACGACGACGCAGCGCCGCCCGGACCGAAGTCACGATGTTGGGGAGCAGGACCGACACGATCAGGAGCACGCCGGTCACGATGTTGAGCGCCTCGTTCGAGACGTCCTGCAGGCGCAGCGCGTTCTGCAGTGACGCCAGCAGGACCACCCCGGCGAGCACGCCGGGGAGCGTGCCCTTGCCGCCGAAGATGGACACGCCACCGAGCAGCACGGCGGCCACGACGGCCAGTTCGATACCGAAGCCGTTGTCCGCGCGGGCACTGGAGTACCGCAGCGTCCACAGGACCCCGGCCAGCCCGGCGATCGCGCCGCTGACGACGTAGAGCCAGAACTTCAGCCGTCCGGTGCGGATCCCGGCGAACCGCGCCGCCTGCTCCCCCGCGCCGGCCGCGAACACGCCACGGCCGATCGGGGTCGCGTGCAGCACGACGCCGAAGACGAGCGCCACCACGACCAGCGGGACCAGGACGTTGGGGATCGGGCCGTCGCCGATCGTGCCGGTGACCCAGGTCGTGTAGGCACGCGGGAAGTCGGCCACCGCGCCGTCACCGAGGACCACGAAGGCCAGGCCGCGGTAGAGGGCCAGGGTGCCGATCGTGACGGCGAGCGACGGCAGCTTCAGCACGGTGACGAAGAAGCCGTTCAACGCGCCGAGGACCGCGCCGAGGACGACGCAGAGCGGGATGATCGTCTCGATCGAGAGGCCCGCGTCCCACAGCGAGCCCATCACCGCGGAGGTGAGGCCGAGCGTGCTGGCCACCGAGAGGTCGATTTCGCCGGTCACGATGATGAACGTCATCGGCAGCGCGACCAGGGCGATCGGCAGCAGGTCGAGCAGCAGGAAGGTGAAGTTGCGGCTGGTGCCGAAGTTCTCGACCGCGCCGGAGGCGACGACCAGCACGATCACCGTCACGAGGACGACGGCGGCGTCCCAGCTGAGCAGCCTGGAGAGCCGGTTCCCGGGTTCAGACATGGGAGTCCCTCTTCTTCAGTGCCTTGGCGACCCGGACGGCGACCAGCCGGTCGGCGCCGATGGCCAGCAGGATCAGCGCGCCGACGATCGCCTGCTGCCAGAACTGGTTGATGTCGAGGACGGCCAGCGCGCTGCCGATGACCGTCAGCAGCAGCGCGCCGAGGCCCGCGCCCCAGGCCGAGCCGCTGCCGCCGAACACCGCGACCCCGCCGACGACGGCCGCGGCGACGACGTTCAGCTCGTAGCCGGTGCCGGCGGCCGCGTCCACGGTGCCGAACCGCGCGGCGAACAGGACCCCGGCCAGGCCGGCGAGCGCGCCGCTGACCAGGAACGCGGCGCTGGTGTTGCGGCCGACGCGGATGCCCGCGAGCCGCGCGGCCTGCGGGCTCGACCCCATCGCGTAGAGCTCGCGCCCGGCGGGGTAGCTGCGCAGCACGATCCCGGCGAGCACCAGCACCAGCACCGCGATGAGCACCAGCCACGGCACGCCGAGCACCGACGCCGTGCCGAACCCGAGAAACGACGCGGGCAGCTTGTCGGCGTTGATCTGCTGGCCACCGGCCCAGAAGTAGCTGACGCCGCGGAAGGCGTAGAGCGTGCCGAGGGTGACGACCAGCGCGGGCACCTGGCCGAACCGCACCAGCGCGCCGTTGAGCAGCCCGCACACCGCGCCGACGGCCACCCCGGCCAGCAGCGCGACGATCACCGGCAGCCCCGGATTGTCCCGCATCAGCGAGCCGACGGCGAACGCCGCGAGGCCGAGCACCGAGCCGACCGACAGGTCGATGTTGCGGGTGATCATCACGATCGCCTGCCCGACGGCGAGGACCGCGAGGATCGCCGTGCCGAGCAGGATGTCTCGGATGCTCTGCCCGGACAGGAACCGGGAGTTCTGCGTCGCGGTGAACGCGACCAGGACGACGAGAGCCAGCACGATGCCGGATTCGCGGGCCTTGAAGACGTTCGCGGTCCACGACCGTCGCGAGTGGACGGTCGCCGCCCCGGCCGGCGCGGCCTCTTTGGTGACGGTCATGCGGCGGCTCCCTGGCCCATCGCGGCGAACATGACGGCGTCCTCGGTCGCGTCGGCGCGGGGAAGCTCGGCGACGATCCGGCCCTCCCGCATCACGAGCACGCGGTCGGCCATGCCCAGCACCTCGGGCAGTTCCGACGACACCATGACGATCGCGACGCCTTCGGCGGCCAGCGCCGACATCAGGCGGTGCACCTCGGCCTTCGTGCCGACGTCGATCCCGCGGGTCGGCTCGTCCACGATCAGCACCTTCGGCGCCATCGCCAGCCACTTCGCCAGCACGACCTTCTGCTGGTTGCCGCCCGAGAGCGTGCCGACGGGATCGCCGAGGCGGCGGTACTTGGTGCGCAGGCGTTCGGTCCAGTGCCGCGCCTCCTGCCGCTCGCTCGCGCCGGTCAGGAACCCGAGCTTCGAGAGCGCCCGGGACCGCGGCAGCGTCACGTTCCGCTCGATCGAAAGGTCCATGATCAGGCCCTGCTGGCGCCGGTCCTCGGGGACCAGCGCCATGCCGGCGCCCATCGCGGCCCGCGACGAGTGCGCCTTGAGCTTCTTCCCGCTCACCTTCACGACACCGGCGTCACGCTCGTCGACGCCGAAGACGGCTTGGACGACCTCCGAGCGGCCGGACCCGACCAGCCCGGCGAACGCGACGATTTCGCCCGCGCGGACCGAGAAGGAGATGTCGCGGAAGACCCCTTCGCGCGCCAGGCCGTCGACTTCGAGGACGACCGCGCCGGGCTCGACGTCCTGCTTCGGGAACAGCGCGTCGAGGTCGCGGCCGACCATCCGCTTCACCATCTCGTCGACGGTGACGTCCTCGACCAGATCGGTGGAGACGTGCCGGCCGTCGCGCATGATCGTCACGCGCCGGCACAGCTCGGTGATCTCCTCGAAGCGGTGCGAGATGAACATGATCGCCGCGCCTTCCTCCCGCAACGCCCTCGCCACGGTGAAAAGCCGCTCGACCTCGACGCGGCTCAGCGCGGCGGTCGGCTCGTCCATGACCAGCACGCGGGCGTCGGCGCTGAGCGCCTTGGCGATCTCGACGATCTGCTGGTCGGCGATCGACAGCCCGCGGGCCGGGCGGGCCGGGTCGATCCGGACGCCGAGCCGGGCGAACAGCCGCTCCGCCTCCGCGCGGATCGCCGCCCGGTCGATCCGGCCGAGGCTCTTGCGCGGGTGGCGGCCCATCACGATGTTCTCGGCGACCGAAAGGTCCGGGAACAACGTCGGCTCCTGGTAGATCACCGCGATGCCGGCGGCCTTCGCGTCGGCCGGGGAGCCGAACTCGGCCGGTTCGCCGTCGAGCAGCAGCGTGCCGTCGTCGGGTTTGTGCACCCCGGCGAGCATCTTGACGATCGTGGACTTGCCGGCGCCGTTCTCCCCGACCAGCGCGTGGGCTTCCCCGGCGTGCAGGCCGAAGCTCACTCCGGCGACCGCCGCGACCGCGCCGAACGACTTCGTCACGCCGCGCACCTCCAGCAGAGGAGCCCGGCCGGGGTCCTGGCGCGTCATCGCGACCTCCGGATTGAAAGGTTTCACAAACCTGGTGCGGTGAAGCTACTATGCGTTCGAAGAACAAGTCAATGCATCGGCCCAACCGGGGCCAAACGACTTCTCGACCAGGTCGTTCGTCGTGATGTTACGTTTCAACAGCGCTGGACCGGCGCCCGTCAGCGCTGGTCCTTGCTCGTCGACTGAGGGGGTCCGATGACGGTCCAGGAGTCCGGCGCCGAACCGAAGGCGGCCGGGATGAAGGACGTCGCGGCCGCCGCCGGCGTCTCCCTCGGCACGGTGTCCAACGTGCTCAACCGGCCCGACCGGGTCAGCCCCGGCACGCGCGCGAAGGTCGAGGCCGCGATGGCCCAGCTCCGCTTCGTGCGCAACGAATCCGCGCGGCAGCTGCGGGCGGGGCACAGCCGGGTGCTGGCCTACGTGATGCTCGACGGCAGCAACCCGTTCTTCACCGACGTCGCCGCCGGCATGGAAGACGCCGCGGACGCCGCCGAGGCGGGCGACCTCTCGCTGTTCCTCTGCAACAGCGCGCACCAGCCCGCGCGCGAAGAGGCCTACCTCAACCGTCTCGAACAGCAGCGCGTGCAGGGCATCCTCATCACGCCGGTCGACCCGGACGCGGCCCTGCTGCGCGAGATCGCGGACCGCGGCACGCCGGTGGTCATCGTCGACCGCACACCCGGCGGCACGACCCACTGCTCCGTCGCGGTCGACGACGTGTACGGCGGGGAGATCGCCGTGCGGCACCTGGTGGAGCAGGGCCACGACCGGATCGCCTTCGTCGGCAACCACACCGCGGTCGGCCAGGTCCGCGACCGGCGGCTGGGCGCGTTGCGCGCGCTGCAGGCCGCGGGTCTCGGCCCGGACCACCTCGTCGACCTCACGACGACGGCGCTCACGGTGGCCGACGGCCGGGGCGCGGGCGAGCGGCTGGCGGGGCTGCCCGCGTCGATCCGCCCGACGGCCGCGTTCTGCGCCAACGACCTCGTCGCCCTCGGCCTGCTGCAGACCTGCGCGAACCTGCGCATGCGCGTCCCGGACGACCTGGCGATCGTGGGCTACGACGACATCGAGTTCGCCGCGGCGGCCGCGGTCCCGCTGACGTCGGTCCGCCAGCCCCGGCGGCGCCTGGGCCGCACGGCCGCGGAGCTGCTGCTGGCGGAGACCGAACCCGGGCACCAGCACCGGCAGGTCGTGTTCACCCCGGAGCTGGTGGTTCGCGCCTCCACCCTCCGGTGAGCAACCGCAGGTGACCACCGCCGCCCCGCGCTCATGACGTCACGCTTCGCCGGTGAGGACGTCGGCCAGCACCGCCGCCTGGCTGATCGACGGCGACCCGCTCGCGGTCAGCAGCGTCACCGGGCCGCCACGGGCCAGCTCCCGCAACCGCTCCAGCGCCGCCGCCCGGTCCGGCTCCCGCAGCTCCGCCCGGTACCGCTCGGCGAACTCCGCGAAGCGGTCCGGATCGTGGCCGTACCAGGTCCGCAGCTCGTCGGACGGGGCCAGCTGCCGGTACCAGCCGTCCAGGACGACGGCCGTCCGGGCGGTGCCACGCGGCCAGAGCCGTTCCACGAGCACACGGGTGCCGTCGGCGGGCCCGGCGGGGTCCGCCAGGCGCGCCACCCGGACGACCGTGGGCTGCATGCGCGCATTCTGCGACGCGGCCGCCTACCCCGCCACCGGAAGCGGGGATCCCGGTGCGCCCGTGCCGGGCGCGGAAACCCGAAGCACCGGCCGGAAGGGTTCAGCAGGTGGCGCCGGTCGAGGTGACGCACTTCGCGCGGGCCAGGATCGTGCTGAAGTTCGCCTGGTACGCCGCGCTGATCTCCGGGTTCTCCACCTTGATCAGGATCTCGTCGTTGTCACGCAGAGCCGCGCCGGAGACGTTGTGCGAACCGGTGAAGACGATCGAGCGGTTGCCCGTCTCGTTGTAGTGGCCCGTGTAGAGCATGTACTTCGAGTGCACCGTGACCTCGCGGTCGCCCACGGCCGCGTTGAAGCGCTTGAGCGTGACGTTCGCCTTGCCCTTGAGCGCCGCGAGCGCGGCCGTGCCCATGTCGTCGTAGACGATGCGGACCTTGCAGCCCAGCTTGCCGATCCGGACCAGCTCCGACACGACCGGGGTGCGCGAATCGGCGATGTTCGCCTGGACGACGTTGAGCGAGCAGCCTGCTTCGTACTTGGTGATCCACTTGAGCAGCTGCGCCCAGGTGTCGGTGGCGAACTCCTCGGAGGTGCCGCCCTTGGAGTCCGCACGCGGCGAAAGGTAGCTGGTGACCATGCTGTTCAGCGACTTGTGGTAGCCCGCGTCGTCGTAGTAGTTGTTGTCCTTCTTCTGCGCCAGCATCTTGCGCACGTGCCCGAGGTAGAAGCCGTACAGGTCGGCGTCGCCGTAGGTGAGCAGGGCGTTGTTGAACATGTTGCCCTGCACCGTGGTCAGGTTGTGCGAGCCGATGACGACGACGTCCTTCTTGCCCTCGGTCTCGGAGAACATCCACAGCTTGTCGTGGTTGATCGAGTGCGGGCTGCCGTCGTGGGCGATGCAGCCGGTGTTGACGCCGCCGGTGCCGCAGAACACCAGCTGGGTGAGCCCGGCGGACTTGAGGATCGGCATCGCCGTGTTCGCCGGGTCGTCGTCCGCGCCGCCGTCGATCGCGATCCGCACCTTGACGCCGCGGGCCTGCGCCGCCTTGATCGCCTCGGCGACCGCGGGGCGGGTCCAGCTGTAGACCGAGAAGTGGATCTCCGAACCGGCCGGCGCGCCGTCGACCAGCCGCACCAGCCGCGTTTCGATCGAGTGGTCGCGATCGCCGTTCTCGGGTGGCGTGTTGAAGATGGCTTCCATGCCGCTCGCGGCCACCGCCGTCGCCGCGGTCGCCGGGTTCGCGACCGCGCCGCCGGACAGCGCGAACACCGCGCTGACGGCCACGAGGCCCGCGGCGAGTGCCTTGATCTTGGGGACCATGTCTTCCTCCCTGTCGGTGGCCCCAAGCTCGCAACCCGCCGTACAAGATCCGTACACCCGGACGTCGGCTCGCGTACACGACGGAAGGATCAGGCGGTCCCCGACCGGGCGAGGCGGAAGCCGAGGTCGTCGACCCGGAACGTCGGATGGCTCTTGCGGCGGCACGACGCCCGGCACCCCCGCGGCGGATCGAACCAGCCGCCGCCCCGGAACACCCGGTACGGGCCGTACACCGCCGGGTCGTAGCGGTCCCAGCACCACTCCCAGACGTTCCCGATCATGTCGTACAGGCCCCACGCGTTCGGCGTCTTCTCCGCGACTTCACGGAGTTCGCCGCCCGAGTTGCCGCGGTACCAGGCGATCTCGTCCAGTTCGCCGTAGCGGGCGGCCGCGGAACCGGCCCGGCACGCGTGCTCCCACTCGGCCTCCGACGGCAGCCGGTAGCCGTCCGCCGTCCAGTCGCACGAGACGTCGAGGCCGTCCGGGTCGTCGCCGAGGGTGTAGCAGGGCGTCAGCCCCGCTTCCGCCGAGAAGCGGTTGCAGAGCCGGACCGCGTCCAGCCAGGACGTCTCCGTCACCGGCAGCCGGGTGCCCGGCACCGTCACCGGGTGCGCGGCCAGCCGGAACGCGGCGACCGCCACCGCCCACTCGGCGCGCGTGCCCTCGTCGCGCAGGACGATTTCCCCAGGGGGCACCTCGATCAACACCGTCATGATCACCGAACCTAGCCGACAGCGCCCGCTGTCCGAAGGGGACTATCCCTCGTGGATCATTTCCCCGGCTTGTCCGTGACCGGCCCTCCACACCGGATATCACCGCCGTGCGACCGATCGATTACGCTCGGGACACACCGGTGATTGATTGACCAAAATACGCTGTATTCACCGACCGTCTTTCCGGGAATCCCCCGGCGAAAGACCGCCGAACGAGAATTTTCCGAACGGCACACCGGTCCCCCGTGGACGGCCGCTCCCGACGAAATCCGGTTGCGGGGCAGGGAAAGCCACGGATACCGTGGACCGCGTCCGCCGCGCGGTCCGAGGAACGTGGGCACCGTCCCCGCCAGGGCCGTCCGGCCCGGAAACCCGATACCCATAAGCCGTGGCGCGCGGCGTCCGTCGGGTCTAGAAAAGGAGACCATCCACCGTTTCCCGGCGGTGGCTCCGACCGGAAGGGATCGCTCGTGTCCGTTTTCATGGCCGTACTGCTCGCCTTGGGCGCCGGATTGATCGTCGGCGCCCGGGTCCACTCCGCGAAGGAGGCCCGCGCCAACTACGCCGCCTACCGCTCCCGCACCGCCAAGGGGTTCGGGCTGTGGATCCGGAGCATGGTCACCGCCGTCGTCGCGGTGGCCGGGACCATCGTGCTGCTCGTCATCCTCCTCAACGCCCTCCAGCAAGGCTGACGCCGGAACCCGACTCATGGCGGGTTGTTGCGGCCTTGGCCGCGGAGGACGCTTTTCGTGGCTCCCACGGGCGGAGCCGGGAAAGGACTACCTCCATGAGATCGAGGGTGCTTTCTGCTGTGCTCAGCGCCGTCACCGGCCTGCTGGGCACAGTCGTCGTCGCCGCGCCGGCCGAGGCCGCCGCGGTCTGCGGTGACCAGGTCGTCGGCAACGGCGGGTTCGAGAGCGGTACCGCGCCGTGGACCCAGACCAGCGGGGTCGTCTCCGCCGCCACCGCGGCGGAGCCCGCGCACGGCGGGACGATGGTCGCCTGGCTGGACGGCACGGGCAGTACGCACACCGACACCCTGTCCCAGTCCCTGACGCTCCCCGCCGGCTGTGCGTCGGCGACGCTGTCGTGGTGGTCGCACATCGACACGAAGGAGACGACGACCAGCACGAAGTACGACAAGCTGCTGGTGCAGGCGGGCGCCGACACCCTCGCGAGCTACTCGAACCTCGACAAGAACACCGGCTACGTCCAGCGCACCGTGGACGTCTCGCGCTACCTCGGCCAGACGGTGACGCTCAAGATCACCGGCACCGAGGACTCGAGCCTGGCGACCAACTTCCTCCTCGACGACTTTTCGCTGACCACCACCGGCTCGCCGAACCCGCAGTCGCCGGTCGTCACCTCGCCGGGCGCCCAGTCCGGCGCCGTCGGCCAGGCCGTGTCGCTGCAGGTCCAGGCGAGCGACCCGCAGGGCGACGCGCTCACCTACAGCGCGGCCGGCCTGCCCGCTGGGCTCGCGATCGGCGCGAGCACGGGGAAGATCACCGGCACGCCGACGACCGCGGGCACGTCCTCGGTGACCGTGACGGCGAAGGACCCGGCCGGGAACAGTGGCAGCGCCACGTTCGCCTGGACGATCGCGGCGGCGCCCGCCGACACCACGCGCACACCCGTCAACCCCGCGTACACGGTGAGCCTCACCTCCAACACCGCGGGCGACACCTGGAACGGCCACCAGAGCGTCAGCTTCACCAACGGGTCGGCGACCGCGCTGCCCGAGGTCTACCTGCGGCTTTGGGACAACTACCACGGCAGCTGCCCGACGACGCCGATCACGGTCACGAACGTCACCGGCGGCACGCCGTCGGCGCTGAGCGTGAACTGCACCGCGCTGAAGGTCACGCTGCCCGCGCCGCTCGCGCAGGGCCAGTCGGCGACCATCGGGTTCGACCTGAAGATCGTCGTGCCCAGCGGCGCCGACCGGTTCGGCCACGACGGCGCCTACAACATGATCGGCAACGCCCTTCCGGTGCTCGCGGTCCGCGACGGCGCGGGCTGGCACCTGGACCCGTACACGAACAACGGCGAGTCGTTCTACACCCTGATCGGCGACTTCGACGTCACCCTCGCGCACCCGACGGCGCTGCTGACCCCGGCCACCGGCACGTCCACCGAGACGACCAGCGGCAGCACGACCACCACGCACGCGGTGGCGAACAAGGTGCGGGACTTCGCGTGGGCCGCCGGGCCGTTCGCGAAGATCGCCACGACGTCCGGCAAGGGCGTGCGGGTGAACGTCTACTCGGCCGGCGGGATCTCCACGAGCAGCGCCAGCTCGATGCTCACCCTGGCCGCCGACTCCGTCGACACCCACTCCGGGCGGTTCGGCGACTACCCGTACGGCGAGCTGGACGTGGTGCTGGACAACAACTTCTGGTTCGGCGGGATGGAGTACCCCGGCTTCGTGCTCGACCTGGTGTCGAACGTCGCGCTCCCGCACGAGATCGCCCACCAGTGGTTCTACGGGATCGTCGGCGACGACGAGTACACCTCGCCCTGGCTCGACGAGAGCTTCACCGACTACGCCACCGACCTCTACCGCGGGATCACCGGCAGCGGCTGCGGCATCACGTGGCAGTCGAGCGCGGAGAAGCTGACCAACTCGATGGCCTACTGGGACGCGCATTCGTCCCGGTACTCCACGGTGGTCTACAACTACGGGAAGTGCACGCTGCACGACCTGCGGCGGCTGATCGGCGACACGGCGATGGCCAACCTGCTCAAGTCGTACGCGCAGTCGCACTGGTACGGCGTGTCGACCACGGCGGAGTTCAAGGCGGCGGCGCAGGCGGCGGCCGGGTCGACGGACCTGACGTCGTTCTGGGCTTCGCACCGCGTGGAGGGCTGACCAAGAAGTTCCGTTCCCCGTCCGTGTCCGCCACCGTGAGGACACGGACGGGGAACGGCTACGCCCGGGCGATCCGGGTGAAGGGCACCTCGGCGACGAGGTCTTCCGGGGCGGACAGCCGCCAGGCCTCGTAGAGGAGTTCGGCCAGTTCGTCGATCTCGATCCCGTCGAGGTACACGACCACCCAGCCGAACCCGCCGGCGGTGAACTGCGGCTCGAACACGTCCGGCCGTTCCGACACCAGCGCCAGCTGCTCGGAGATCGTCTGCTTCAGACCGACGGTCCGGGTCCGCGGCCAGAAGTAGCCGAACCGCTTGCCACGGACGCTGAACGAGGAGTAGTCACGTGCTTCGGACCGCTGGACCTCCGCCAGCTCGCCGAGCACACGTTCGAATTCCTGGACCCGCACTGTCACCGTCGCTCCCCTGTCTACGGCAGCAACCGTAGCGTGTCGGTACCGTGCGGGACATGAGCGAGCCCGTGGCCCGGCTCACCGGGCACGCCGTCACCGAGACGCGCCGGATGGCGGGAGAACTCCGCGAAGCCGTCCTCGACGACGGCCGCGTGGTCGTCGTGAAGCGGGGACACGCGCCGGGTGCCACGGCGGCCGAGGCGGCCGGCCTGCGCTGGCTGGCTTCGGCGGCCTCGGTTCCGGTGCCGGCCGTCGCCGGCCACGACGAGGACTGGCTGGTCATCGACCGCGTCCCGGCCGGGCAGCCGTCCGCGCCGGCGGCCGAACGGCTCGGGCGCGGACTGGCGCGGCTGCACGCGGCCGGGGCGCCGGCGTTCGGCGCGGCTCCCCCGGACGGGCCCGCCGACGCGTGGATCGGCCTGGCGCCGATGGCGAACGTTCCGGCCGGCGACTGGGCTTCCTGGTACGCCGAGCACCGGGTGCTGCCGTACGTCCGCCGGGCCGTCGACGCGGGGACGTTCGGCAGCGCCGAGGCCGCGCTGTTCGAACGTGCCTGCCGCCGGCTCCCGGCGCTGACCGAACCACCGGCGCGGCTGCACGGCGACCTGTGGAACGGCAACGTCCTGTGGGACGGCCGCGAGGCCTGGCTGATCGACCCGGCCGCGCACGGCGGGCACCGCGAGACGGACCTGGCGATGCTGTGGCTGTTCGGCTGCCCGCACCTCGACCGCGTCCTGGCCGCGTACGAGGAGATCGCTCCCCTGGCCGACGGCTGGGCCGAGCGGATCGGGCTGCACCAGCTGTTCCCGCTGCTCGTGCACACCGTCCTGTTCGGAGGGTCGTACGCCGGGCAGGCGGTCGCGGCCGCGCGGGCGCTCGGCTGACGTCAGCCGCAGTGTTCGAGCATGGTCGTCAGCGCGTTCTTCTCGGGCACGGTGATCGTCAGGCCGTAGTTGCTCTTCACCACGATCCAGTCGGTGGCGTAGGCGCACCAGTACGACACCAGCGGCGGCTTCCACGCGTCCGGGGCCTTGTCGCTCTTCTGCTCGTTGAGGTTGTCGGTGACCGCCTTCAGCTGCGGGCGGACGAGGTCGTTCGCGAACTGTTCGCGGCGTTCCCGCGTCCACTTGTTCGCGCCGCTCACCCAGGCCTGGCCGAGCGGGACGACGTGGTCGATGTCCACATCGGACGCTTTGTGCCAGGTCTCGCCGTCATAGGGGCTGACCCAGGTGCCGGACTTCGCGGCGCACTGCGCGTCGGTCTTGACGTCCTTGCCGTCGCGCTTGAGCACCTGCTCGCGGACGTCGCAGTTGGCGTCGACCTTGTCCCAGTGCGGGAACGCTTCGCGGTCGTAGCCGTCCATGGTGCCGCGCACCGCGACCTTGAGCGCCGCCAGCTGGGTCCGCGCCTCGGCGGGCGCGATCGGCGGGGCGGCGGCCGTCGCGCCCGGCTGGGTCCCGGACGCCAGTTCGTCGGGGACCTTGCAGCTGGTCAGGGTGGCGCCCGCGAGGACGGCCACCAGGGCGAGGACAAGCGAGCGCGGCATTGTGAACCCCTTTCACATCTACCGGGAGGTGCCCAGGAGACGGCGCGGGGAAACGGTGCAGATGGCCTAGTTGACGCGAACCGAGCGTGGCGGCTCACGAGCCGTGGAAGACCTGCGCGACGACGACCGCGGCCACCGCACCCGCCGCGACGAGCAGGATCAGCACCACGACCAGCCCCCACGGCACCTGCCGGATCGGCCGCGGCCGCGGGAAGACGGCGGAGACCGGCCCGCGCGCCGGCGAGACGAGCGGCGGCTCGTCCTCGACGACGGGCGGCGGCGGCGCGGGCGGCAGGGGAACCACGACGGGCAGCGGCGGCAGCCGGGAAAGCTGGGACACCGCCGGCAGCCGCGCCGGGAACCCCTCGGCGAGCAGCGCCGCCCGGGACGGAGCGAGATGGGCGAGGGAGAGGGCGTAGCAGGCGTCGAGAACGTCGTCGGCCGACCAGACGGTCCGCCACCGGTTGTGCTGCCCGATGATCCGCCGGAGACCGCGCGGATCGGCGAGCACGACGGCCACTCCCGGGCCGGCCTCGGGTTCGCGGGGGTCCGGTGTCGGCTCGCGGCCATGCGAGTCCTCCGCCGGCTCACGCCCGGGCGGGTCAGCTTCCGGTTCGCTCCCCCGCGAATCCGCCGTCGGCGGCACCACCGCGACCAGGCCCGTGACATACCGGCCCCCGTCGTGCCCCGCGAGCGCGGCCCGCACCGCCGCCACGCCCGCTCCGGCCCGCTCGCCCGGACCGGGCCGCCGCTCCGGGCCCGGCTCGTGCGCGACGATGACGATCACGCCGCGCGGCGTGAACACCAGCGCGTCGACGAACCGGGGCCCGAGCCGGCTCGGGACGCTGATCCCGGCCAGCGCCAGCCCGGTGAGGTGGTCCGGACCCGGTACCCACGACCGCAGCAACCGCACCAGGTGCTCCGCCGCCGCGGGGAGGCGCCGGTCGTCGCCGGTGTGCTGAAGGGCCACTAGCACGCCGGTCACCCCTCCCCTGCCGAGACGGCGAGCATTCCCCTCGACCGTAGGAGGCGGACCGGCCGCCGCCCCAGCAGCCGAACGAGTGATCGAACACCACCGTGTGTAGCACGGGCCTGGCGGTCAACCCCTGATGCCCGTGACCTCGATGCCGACCACGCAGGTGTCGTCGTCCGTGTCGGCCGTGCTGTACGTCAGCAGCCGGTCCAGCTGGTGCTCGAGCCCGCCGTCGTGGCCGTCGACCAGCGTCACCAGACGGGACACCGACTCCTGCACCGGGCGGTCCCGGCGCTCGATCAGGCCGTCGGTGTAGATCAGCAGGATGTCGCCCTCGTCGAGCTGGACTTCCTCTTCCTGGTAGACGACGTCGCGGACCGCGCCGAGCAGCGAGCCCTGGATCAGCGGCAACGTCGTCGCCTCGCCGCTGCGGCGCCGCACGATCGGCGGCAGGTGTCCCGCCCGGGCCCAGCGCAGCTTCCGGTCGGCCGGGTTGTAGACGGCCGCGACCGCGGTCGCCGTGACATGGTCGGTGAGGTGGTAGGCCACCAGGTTCAGCCACGTCAGCAGCTGCGACGGCCCGGCGCCGGTCGCCGCGAGGCCGCGCAGCGCGTTGCGCAGGCTCACCATCCCCGTCGCCGCGTCGATGCCGTGCCCCGCCACGTCGCCGACGCACAGCAGGATCTCCCCGGTCGGCAGCGCGACCGCGTCGTACCAGTCGCCGCCGACGAGGTGCTCCTTCTCCGCCGGCCGATACCGGACGGCGGCGCGCAGGCCCGGCATGTCGATCGGGCCCTTGGCCGGCGGCATGATCGCCTGCTGCAGCTGCAGCGCGAGCCGGTTGCGCTCGATCGCCTGCTGCTCGGTCTCGGCCAGCCTGTCCCGCGTCGCGGCCAGCGCCACCTCGGTCCAGTGCTGTGCCGAGACGTCCTGGTAGGCCCCGCGGACCGCGACCAGCTCGCCCCGGCCGTCGACGACCGGCTCGGCGACCACCCGGATGTGCCGCGCGACGCCGTCCGAGCGCTGCAGCCGGAACGCCGTCGACGACGGGCGCTTGTGGTGCAGCACCGCCCGCAGGAACCGGCCGATCGACAGCGCGTCGTCGGAGTGCGCGTGCCCGGCCAGTTCGTGCAGCGACAGCGGCTCGGCGTCCGGCGGCAGCCCGTACAACGCGAACAGCTCGGTGTTCCAGGTGATCACCCCGGTCACCACGTTCTCTTCGAACCCGCCGATCCGGCCGAGCCGCTGGGCGTGCTGCAGCAGGACGGCGAGCTTCGCCGCGTCGTCCTGGATGCGCAGCACCAGCAGCACGTTGCCGGCGAAGCGCGTGACGCTGACGTCGGTGATGACGGTCAGCGGCACCTGGTCGACCAGCGTGGTGATCGCCATGTTGTCGGCGCGGAACGGCTCGCCGGTGGCGTAGACGCGCTGGATCTTGTCGAGCAGGCCGCTTTCCCCGGCCGCGAGCGGGTACGCCTCGAGCAGCCGGGTGCCGACGATCCGGCTGCGGGGCCGGCCGCCGGGGTCGGCGAACCGGATGTTGGCGTGGTGGACGCGGAAGTCGCTCAGCCGGCCGCCGTCGACGCACGGCGAAAGCAGCACGGCCGGGTCGTGCAGGCCGTCGACGAAGTCCACCAGCTCACCGATGAAGTCACCGAAGTCGCCGGACTGGCCCGTCACCCGGACCGGCGCGATCACGCCGTCCCAGGTGTCGAGGGTGTGCGCGCACAGCTCCGCGAGAGCCTCCAGCTGACGGCGCTGCCGCCCGGGTTCGGCGGGCAGCGGGTCCGGCCAGCACATCTCGACGACGCCGATGATCCGCCCGCCGGTGCCGGTGGGCACCGCGACCCGCCCGCCACCGGCCAGCGTGTGCTGCCCGATCGACGGCAGCCCGGCGGCGGAAAGGGTGGGCGCCCAGACGGTGTCGCGCTCGATCAGCGCGCTGCGGGCGGGGGTCGCCACGCCGGGTGGGACGTAGCGCCAGCGGGCGGCCTCCTCGGCGGAGAACCCGGCCGACCCGGCCAGCGTCAGCGACCCGTCGGGCCCGGCGAGCCACACCGCGACGGCGGTGGCGCCCATCGGCCGCAGCGCGTGCTCCAAAATGGACTCCGCGACGCGCTGGGTGTCCCCGGCCGCGAGCACGCCGCTCTCCGCGGTGCGCAGCCGCACCGCCACGGACTCTTCGCCGTCCGCGCGGGCCAGGAACTCCCGGGCCACCTCGGAAATCCGGTCCTCGGCGGCCTCGCCGACGACGTCCGCGGCGAATTCCAGCGCCGTCATCCCGGCGCGCCCGGCCAGGCTCTCCAGCTGCCGGGCGGCGTCCGCGGGCGTGCAGCGCAGCCGTTCCATCAGCACGCCCTTGGCGAGCTCGATCAGCGCGCGGCCGTCGGCGACCGCCTGCGCGTGGTCGACCTCGTCGCGCAGCCGGGCGACGGTGTCGGCGAGCCGGGCGAGGTTGGTCGACACCTCGGCGGGCGGCCCGGGGACGCCCTGGTCCTCCGGCGACCGCTCGTCCCCGGTCACGCCGTCACGTGCCGCTTGATGCGGGCGATCAGATCGTCCGCGTCGACCGGCTTGGTCACGTAGTCGGTGGCGCCGGCCGCGAGGCTCTTTTCGCGGTCGCCCGGCATCGCCTTCGCCGTCACCGCGACGATCGGGATCCCGGCGTGCCCGGGCATCGCGCGGATCTTCGCCGTCGCGGTGTAGCCGTCCATCTCCGGCATCATCACGTCCATCAGGATCAGGTCGATGCCGGGGTGCGCGGCGACGGTGTCGACGCCCTTGCGGCCGTCCTCGGCGTGCAGCACCTCCATCCCGTGCAGCTCCAGGATCCCGGTGAGCGCGTAGACGTTGCGCGGGTCGTCGTCGACGATCAGCACCGTGCGCCCGGCCAGGGTGGTGTCGACGTCGGCGGCCCGCACCGGCGCGGCCTGCTCGTCCGCGCGGACCAGCGGCAGGACCGCGCCCGGCTTCTCCGCCGAGAGGTGCAGCGCGATCCGCTCGCGCAGCTCGTCCAGCCCGGACAGCACTTCCAGCGACTGCACGTCCGCGCGGGACCGCACCAGCTCCGCCAGCTCGACGTCGAGGCGGCGGCTGTTGTGCGCGAGCACCGGCACGAGCCGCAGCGCGCTGTCGCCCTGCATCGCGTCGAGAAAGGTGAACGCGGTCCGGTCCGGCAGGTCCAGGTTCAGCACCACGCAGTGGTAGGCGTCGGTGGCGAGGGCGGCCACGGCCTCCTGGGTGCCGACCGCCGTGACCACTTCGACGTCGGCGGGTGAGTGGCCGATGTCCCGGCTGTCGGCCAGGTCCGAGGCGGCGCTTTCGGCGACGAGGGTCAGCAGCCCGTGCTGGCGCTCCTCCACGACCAGCAGCCGCCGGTGCGGACGCGGCCCGGGCACCGGGGTACCGGCCCCGGAGTCGCCCTCCGCGATCGCGGTGGACGGGTGCTCGCCCGCGGGGAGCGTCGCGAAGTCCGGCCGCGCGACCGGCAGCGAGAAGGTGAACGTGCTGCCCTCGCCGAGAGTGCTGTCGGCGGTGATGAACCCGCCGAGCAGCTGGGCGATCTCGCGGCTGATCGACAGGCCGAGCCCGGTGCCGCCGTACTTGCGGCTGGTCGTGCCGTCGGCCTGCTGGAAGGCGCCGAAGATCGACTCGAGCTGGTGCTCGGCGATCCCGATGCCGGTGTCGGTGACCCGGAACGCGACGGCGGGCCCGTGCGCGCGCAGCGGCCGGGGCAGCCGGTCGAGGTCCACCGGCTCGATGTGCAGCTCGATCCCGCCGACCTCGGTGAACTTGACCGCGTTGGACAGCAGGTTGCGCAGCACCTGCCGCAGCCGGGAGTCGTCGGTGAGCAGCTCGGTGGGCGAGCCGGGCGCGACGGTGATCCGGAAGTCGAGGTTGCGCTGCGCGATCATCGGCCGGAACGTCGCCTCGACGTAGTCCAGCAGGCCGCGCAGCGACACCTGCTCCGGGGTGAGGTCCATCTTCCCGGCCTCGACCTTCGACAGGTCGAGGATGTCGTTGATCAGCTGCAGGAGGTCCGAGCCCGCGGAGTGGATGATGCCCGCGTACTCGACCTGCTTCGCGGTGAGGTTGCGGGTCGGGTTCTGCGCGAGCAGCTGGGCGAGGATCAGCAGGCTGTTGAGCGGGGTGCGCAGCTCATGGCTCATGTTGGCCAGGAACTCCGACTTGTACTTCGACGCCAGCGTCAGCTGCTGCGCGCGGGCCTCCAGCTCTTGGCGGGCCTGCTCGATCTCCAGGTTCTTCGTCTCGATGTCGCGGTTCTGCGTGACCAGCAGCGCCGCCTTCTCCTCCAGCTCGGCGTTGGAGGACTGGAGTTCTTCCTGCCGCGCCTGCAGTTCTTCCGAGCGGGCCTGCAGCTCCGCGGTCAGCCGCTGCGACTCGCCGAGCAGCTCGTCGGTGAGGGCGTTGGCGACGATGCTGTTGACGTTGACGCCGATCTGCTCCATCAGCAGTTCGAGGAACGCCCGGTGCACCGCGGTGAAGCCGTGCACCGACGCCAGTTCGAGCACGCCGAGCACCTGGTCCTCGACCACGATCGGCAGCACGATCAGGCTGGCCGGCGCCGTGCTGCCCAGGCCGGAGGAGATCGTGGCGTAGCCGGGCGGCACGTCGTCGACCACGATCGGGCGGCGGCTGCGCGCGGCCTGCCCGACGAGTGACTGCCCGACCCGGAAGCGCACGGCGGGGCCGTCACCGACGGTGCCGATCTCCGGGTGGCCGTACGCGCCGACCAGCCGCAGTTCGGGGACCTCGGCGGTGTCGTCCGCCAGGTAGAACGCGCCGTACTGGGCGTTGACCAGCGGGACGAGCTCGTCCATCACCGCCGCCGCGACGACGGCGAGGTCCCGGCGGCCCTGCATCAGCCCGGTGATGGTGGCCAGGTTCGACTTCAGCCAGTCCTGCTCCTGGTTCGCCCGCGTCGTCTCGCGCAGCGACTCCACCATCGAGTTGATGTTGTCCTTCAGCTCGGCGACCTCGCCGGAGGCGTCGACGGTGATCGACCGGGTCAGGTCGCCCTCGGCGACCGCGCTGGTCACCTCGGCGATCGCCCGGACCTGGCGAGTGAGGTTCCCGGCCAGCTCGTTGACGTTTTCGGTGAGCCGCTTCCAGGTGCCGGACACGCCTTCGACCTCGGCCTGCCCGCCGAGCCGGCCTTCGCTGCCGACTTCGCGCGCCACTCTCGTGACCTCCGCGGCGAACGCCGAGAGCTGGTCGACCATCGTGTTGATCGTGGTCTTGAGCTCGAGGATCTCGCCGCGGGCGTCGACGTCGATCTTGCGGGTCAGGTCGCCCTGCGCGACGGCGGTGGTCACCTGGGCGATGTTGCGGACCTGTCCGGTGAGGTTGTTCGCCATCGAGTTGACGTTGTCGGTCAGGTCCTTCCACGTGCCGGCGACGTTCGGCACCCGCGCCTGCCCGCCGAGCATGCCCTCGGTGCCGACCTCGCGCGCCACTCTCGTGACCTCGTCGGCGAACGCGGAAAGCGTGTCGACCATCGTGTTGATGACGTCGGCCAGCGCCGCGACCTCGCCCTTGGCCTCGACGGTGATCTTGCGCGACAGGTCGCCGCGCGCGACCGCCGTGGCGACCTGCGCGATCGAACGGACCTGGCCGGTCAGGTTGGACGCCATGACGTTGACGTTGTCGGTGAGGTTCTTCCACGTCCCGGACACGCCGCGGACGGTCGCCTGCCCGCCGAGGTTGCCCTCGGTGCCGACCTCGCGCGCCACCCGGGTGACCTCGTCCGCGAACGCGGACAGCTGATCCACCATCGTGTTGATGGTGTCCTTGAGCTCGAGGATCTCGCCGCGGGCGTCGACCCGGATCTTCTGCGACAGGTCGCCGCGCGCGACCGCGGTGGTGACTTGGGCGATCGAGCGGACCTGCGCGGTGAGGTTGTCGGCCATGACGTTGACCGACTCGGTGAGGTCCTTCCAGGTCCCCGACACGCCCTTGACGTCGGCCTGGCCGCCGAGGCGGCCCTCGGTGCCCACCTCGCGCGCCACGCGGGTGACCTCGTCCGCGAACGCCGACAGCTGATCGACCATCGTGTTCAGCGTGTCCTTGAGCTCCAGGACCTCGCCGCGGGCGGTCACGTTGATCTTCTGGGACAGGTCGCCCTTGGCCACCGCGGTGGCGACCTGGGCGATGTTGCGGACCTGGTCGGTCAGGTTGCCCGCCATGAAGTTCACCGAGTCGGTGAGGTCGCGCCAGGTGCCGGAGACACCCTTGACGTCGGCCTGGCCGCCCAGCCGTCCCTCGGTGCCCACCTCGCGGGCCACTCTCGTGACCTCGTCGGCGAACGACGACAGCTGGTCCACCATCGTGTTGATCGTGTTCTTGAGCTCCAGGATCTCGCCGCGGGCGTCGACGGTGATCTTCTGCGACAGGTCGCCCTTGGCCACCGCCGTCGTCACCTGGGCGATGTTGCGGACCTGGTCGGTCAGGTTGCCCGCCATGAAGTTCACCGAGTCGGTGAGGTCGCGCCAGACGCCGCCGACGCCGGGCACCTGGGCCTGCCCGCCGAGCCGGCCTTCGCTGCCGACTTCGCGGGCCACTCTCGTGACCTCGTCGGCGAACGACGACAGCTGGTCCACCATCGTGTTGACGGTGTCCTTGAGCTCCAGGATCTCGCCGCGCGCGTCGACGTCGATCTTCTGCGACAGGTCGCCCTTGGCCACCGCGGTGGCCACCTGCGCGATGTCGCGGACCTGGGTGGTGAGGTTGCCGGCCATCGCGTTCACCGAGTCGGTGAGGTCCTTCCACGTGCCGGACACGCCGGGGACCTTCGCCTGCCCGCCCAGCTGCCCCTCGCTGCCGACCTCCCGCGCGACGCGGGTGACCTCGGAGGTGAACAGCGACAGCTGGTCGGCCATGCCGTTGAAGACCGTCGCGATCTCGCCGAGCAGGCCGTCGGCGCCGCCCGGCAGCCGGATGCCGAAGTCGCCGTCGCGCACCGCGGTCAGGCCGGCGAGGAGCCGTCGCAGCTCCTGCTCC
The DNA here is from genome assembly GCF_040682715.1 of Amycolatopsis sp. NPDC051128. Classification (NCBI taxonomy): domain Bacteria; kingdom Bacillati; phylum Actinomycetota; class Actinomycetes; order Pseudonocardiales; family Pseudonocardiaceae; genus Amycolatopsis; species Amycolatopsis sp. NPDC051128. The sequence goes on from NZ_JBFBBN010000003.1 coordinate 277,652, forward strand.
CCCGCCTCGCCCACGCCCGAAGCGTCCGTACCCGGGCGCCCGCCGTCGACCATTGCCCCACCCATCCGCCACCCGTTTCTTCGTTTGTCGGCACCCTTGCGCCGTCTCGCCGTGCACGCCGGAGGCTCAGCATAGTGCAGCTGCACTATGCTGAGCGGCAACAGTTGAGCAACCAGCTGCACCCGAATCCGCGCGTGCTCCCCAGGCGGTGCTCAAGAGCCTTTCCTTTCCTCCCAGGCCATCCGGCCCCATTGGGCCATTCGGCCGAACGCCGGCACAACGCCCGGTGACGTCTGCTCGACGACGTCGCCGCGCTTCGTCGCGCCCTGGATTCGTGTCCGAAATAGACACTCCATTGTGGAGCGCCGAGAAAGTGTCGCCAGCAGAGCCGGCCCTTCCGTTCGCCCGCGCGCCGCGGTCCGCTCCGCGGCCTGCCGGGCGTGGTCGTGCGCACGGTCAGCGCCCGCGGCGTCACCCTCCGCGGCGGAGGTTCACCCGACGTGGGCCGTTCGTGGAGGCCGGTTGTAGAGGTTGTCGCTGTCGTCGCCGGCGGCGCGCCGCGAAGATCGGCGTGCCGCGGCTTCGGGGGGAGGGAGGCACTGGTGACGACCGCCTGGAGGATGGTTCCGGCCGTGCTGCTCGCGGCGGCCGCCCTCGTCGGCGTGCCCGCCGGCGCGGCCGCGGATCCGCGGGTCCGGCTCGTCCTCGTCCACCGGGTGCGCGACACCGTCCAGCTCGCCTGCGGACCGCACGCGGGCAAGGTGACCTGCGCCGCCACCCACCGGCCGCGGCCCTACCTGACCGCCACCGTCACAAGCGTTCCAGCTCCGCCCGCACCTCGGCCGCGCGCTCCGCACCGCCGTACTCCCGCAGCAGCGCCAGCGCCTCCGTGAGCACCGCCCGCGCCCGGTCGCGGTCGGCCAGGCCCCGGTGGGCGCGGCCCAGTTCGGCGAGCGTCATCGCTTCGTAGAGCCGGACCCCCGCGGCCCTCCAGAGCTCGACGCTGCGGCACAGCGCCGCCACGGCGGAGTCGTACCGGCCCAGCTCGCGGTGCACGACGCCGATCCGCAGCCAGCCGTAGGCCGTGCCTCGCAGGTCATCGGTACCTTCGCCGACGGCCACCGCTTCGGTGGCGTACGCCAGCTCGCGCTCGGGGTCGCCTTGGCGCCCGTACAGCACGCCGAGGTTGACCAGGTTCAGCGTTTCGACGTGGCGCAGGCCGAGCGACCGGTTGAGCGCCAGGCTCCGCTCGCCGAACTCGATGGCCGCGTCGACGTCGTCGCCGAGGCCGAACACGAAGCACAGGTTGTTGAGGGCGGCCGCGAGCTGGCGCGGGTTCCCGATCTCCTCCCAGTCCGCGAGGCTCCGCCGGAGGTGGGCGTGGGACCGCCGGAAGTCGGCTGCTTCGCCGCCGTGGACGAGCTCGGCCTCGGCGACCCCGAGGTCGTTGCGCAGCGTCGCGGCCGCCACCGGGTCGACGCCGTCGACCAGGTCCAGTGCCACCTCGTCGACCTGGATGGCGTCGCGCCACCGGGCTCGCGCCCGGTGGTACTCGAACAGGCCGAGCCCGACGGCGGCGATCGTCTCGGCGGGCACCCCCGGCGTGGCCGCGGCCTGCCGCACGACGGTCACGAGGTGCGCCTGGTGCCGATCGAGCCAGCCGAAGACCTCCTCCGAAGATGCTGAAGAAGCTGGAGCGGCCGGCACGGACCACCGCCCGGCGGCCCACTCGTGGCGGTGCGAAGCCGCCGAGACCAGCGCCATGCTCTGCCACGCCATCGCCGCGCAGAGCTCGACGACGCGGGTGATCGCCGCGGCCCGTTCGGCCGCGGTCAGCCGTTCGGCGTGCTCCCGGGCGTAGAGCCGGAGCAGGTCGTGCAGCCGGTACCAGCCGGGGGCGGGCGAGGTCAGCAGGTGCTCGTCGGTGAGCCGGTCCAGCAGGGCTTCGGTTTCGCGGTCCGGCACGTCGAGCAACCGGCCGGCGATCGGCACCGACAGTTCCGGGACGTCGAGCAGGGACAGCAGCGGATAAGCGCGGGCCGCGGCGGGATCGGTGGCCTCCAGCGCGCCGAACGCGAGCGCGAAGCCGGGCCGGACGCCCGTTTCGTCGAGGCGCCGGCGCTCGTCGTCGAGCCGGTGCGCGAGGTGGGCGACCGGCCAGGCCGGCCGCGTCGCCAGCCGCGCGCCGGCGAGGTGCAGCGCGAGCGGCAGGTACCCGCACAGGCGCGCCACCGCCCGCGCCGCGGACGGCTCGGCGGCGACCCGGTCCGCGCCGATCTCCGCCGCCAGCAGGCGCAGCGCGTCGGACTCGGGCAGGACGTCCAGCAGCACCTGGTGCGCCTGCGGCAGGTCCGGCAGCGCGGCGCGGCTGGTCACGATCGCCGCCGAGCCGCCCGCCCCGGGCAGCAGCGGCTCGACGTGCGCGGCGTCGCGGGCGTTGTCGAGCACCAGCAGCACCCGCTTCCCGGCCAGCAGCGTGCGGAGACGCGCCGACGCGGAGCCGGGCGACAACGGCGTCGGCGGCTCGCCGCCGAGCTCGCGGATCAGCCGGTCGAGCAGGTCGAGCGGGTCCGGCGGGTCGGCCGCGTGCCCGCGCAGGTCCAGGTGCAGCGACCCGTCGGGGAAGCGCCGGGCGAGCCGGTGCCCGGCCTCGAGCGCCAGCGCCGTCTTGCCGATTCCGGCCATTCCGGCGATGGCGACCACCACGCCCTCGCGTGGTTCGGCCAGCAGGCCCAGCACGCGGTCGAGGTCGGCTTCCCGGCCGGTGAACGCCGCGATCCCGCCGGGCAGCTCGCGCGGCACGACGGCCGACCGCGCCGGCGTCCTCGGGCGCGCGGCCGCGGCGGCGAAGTCCGACCGTCCTTCGCCGGCCAGGCCGAGGGCGTCGGCGAGCCGGTCGAGGGTTTCGCGGTGCGGGAACCGCCGGTCGCCCCGTTCGAGGGCGCCCACGGCCTGCGCGCTGAGTCCGGACGCCTCGGCCAGCGCCTCCTGGGTCAGCCCGGCCGCCCGCCGAAGCCGGCGCAGCCGCGCCCCGAACGAATCCATCCCGCCCCTCCTCCCGGACGAGGATCACACGGCGAGCCGACCGGGCGCCACCGGCGCGGGAATCGCGGGTTCCCCCGGACGGTCACCGTCGGCGCGGACGGCTTCTCGTTCGGTGCCGGGCAGGCGGAGTTCAAGCTGGGCGAACAGGTGTGAGCCACCGCGAGAACCACTCCCGCGACCGGTTCAGGACGTCGATCTGGTGGTCGCGCTCGCGGATCGAGTGGCCCTCCCGGGGGTAGACGACGTACTCGTGCTCGGCACCGAAGCCGCGGAGCGCGCGGTGCAGCAGTTCCGCTTGCGAGAGCGGGACGTTGGTGTCGTCCTCGCCGTGCAGGATGAGAACGGGAGTCCGGATGTTGGCGGCGTGGGTGATCGGGCTGTTCTCCCGGCCGCCGAGGGCCGCTTCGAACCGGGTGAGCTCGCCGGTGGCGGCGAGCAGGGGCCAGTCGGTGACACCCGCCGAGACGAGAGCGGCGGCGAAGCGATCGGTCTGCCCGACGGCCCACGCGGCCATGAACCCGCCTTGGCTCCCGCCGCCGATCCCGAGCCGCCCCGGGTCGGCGACGCCTTCGTCGACGAGGAGGTCGATCCCGGCGAGGACGTCGGTCCAGTCCGGACCGCCCACCGCTCCGGCGACGCTCACCGCGAAGGCGTGCCCGTGGCCGAGGCCGCCCCGCGCGTTCGGCAGGAACACCGCGAACCCGGCGGCCGCGAGCCACTGGCCCGAGGGGTACCAGCCCAGGTTCAACCGGTCGGCGTAGCGGCCGTACGGCCCGCCGTGGACCAGCGTGACGAGCGGGAAGGGACCGTCGTCGCGGGTCGTGCCGGGCGGGAGGACCAGGAGGCCGTCGAGGGCCAGGCCGTCCGGAGCGCGGTAGGACAGGCGTTCCTGGGTGCCCCACCGGATTCCGGGGAGAGCGGTTTCGCCGAGGCGGGCGAGCGGCCCGCCCGGTGGCCCGGCGTGGACGGCGTCGGGCTCGGCCGCGGTGCTCGCGACCACCGCGAGGACCTCGCGGCCCACGGTCAAGGACGCCAGCTGACCCCGGGCCCGCGAGACCTCCGTGAAGCGGCGCGTGGCCGGGTCGAGCCGCCGGACGGTGGTGTCCAGGCCTTCGGCGAACAACGCCAGCGGCGGGCCACCGTCGGTCTCGGCCAGCTCGACGGGGCAGACACTCATCCCGAAGGTCAGATTGCGGTGCGTCCCGCCCCGGTCGCCGACGTCGAACACGGCGCGGCCGCCGACCAGGGCGGGCGGGGTGAGGCCGAGGTAGCAGAGGCGCCAGCCGGTTTCGTCGCGCCACCAGGTGAGGGACGACGCTTCGAGCGCCGGCGTGCCGAGGTCCCGGGTGGCCCCGGAGGCGGGGTCGACGAGGTGGAGCCCCGGTTCGAATTGGCCGGGGTCGAGGTCGGCGACCGACCAGGTGAGCACGGCGAGGGCGCCCCCGTCCGGCCGGGCCGCCACCTCGACGACGTGCCGCGCGCCCAAGTCGCCGAGCGGACGCGGGGCGCCGGTCGGCGAGTCGAGGAGCCACAGCCGGTCGGGGCGGGCCTCGGTGTCCCAGACCGGCGGACGGCTTGCCGAGACCGTGCGGATCCGGGGATCGGCCGGCCGCTCCCGCTCGTCCGGCGCGAGCACCACGATCCGCCCCGGGTCCGCCAGCGGGAGGTACCCACTGATGCCCGCGGCGGTCAGCGGTTCCGGATCACCCTCGGTGCGGCCCACCCGGTACAGCCGCGCGGTGCCCCGCTCGGCCCGGTCCGAGAGGAAGAAGACCGAGCCGGAGTCCGGCGCCCAGCGGGGTGCGTGGTTCTCGGCCGTGGCGGGCGCGAGCTCCCGTGGCGGCGCGCTGCCGTCGGCGGGGGCGACCCACAGCGCGCTGACCGGATGCCGCCCCGCCCGGCCCACGGTGCCGGTCACGAACGCGACCCACCGGCCGTCCGGGGAGACGCGCGGCGTCCGCGGTACCACCCGATCGGTCACGGCTTCCGCCGTCAGCTCCCCCACAGCCGCCCCCTCTTCCCGTCGGCGCCAGTCTGCCATCCCCGAACCCGACCCATCCACGTCGCGGGCGGCACCGAACACCTCGTAAAGCAGATCCGGCGCGAGGGAGCGGTGGCGATGAACGGCGGAGAAGCGGCGAGCTCGGAAGACTTGCGGCCGCCGGAGTGGGACCAGGCCGTCGAGCAGCTCAGCCTGCGCGTGGCCCTCGCGGCGGAGGTGACCCTCGACCTGACCGGGCGGCCCGCGCTCCGCCGGATCCGCTCCACCGTGGCCGCCTGCCTCGGCTTCGGGCGCCACGAGCCGCTCGGCGCGCCGCTGCTGGTCGTGGACGAACTCGTCGGCAACGCCTACCGGCACACCGCACGGCCATCGGGGCTGCGGGTCACCCGCGAGCGGCGGGGCATGCTGGTCGAGGTGGCCGACGACGACGCCGCGATCGGCCGCGTGTCGGTCGGTGGCGGGCACGGCCTGAAGCTGGTCGGCCGGCTCTCCGTCCACTGGGGCGTCCGGGCCGCGGCGCCCGGGAAGGTCGTCTGGGCGCTCGTGCCCGGCTACCTCTTCCGCGAGGCCTGAACCCGCCCCGGTTCAGGCCTCGTTGCCCGGTTCGAGGTCGCGGACGTCCTGGAAGCCCAGCTGCCGGCCGGCCTCCCCGCCGGCCGCGGCGGCGATCGGGCGCAGCAGGTGCGCGACGTGATCGCCGGTGACCTCGCGGCCGAGGATCTCGCCGGCGAACCAGCGGGGGCAGTCGTCGAGCACCGGGACGCCGCGAGGCCCGCGGTGCCAGCGGCAGCGGGCGAACTTGTCGGCGTCGAACCCCGTCGTCCCGCCGAAGAGCCGCGCGAGGTCCTTCTGTGCCGTGGTCAGCCGGTGCACGGCCAGCACTTCGGCTCCTCGCGCGACCTCGCGCGTGTGGTTCTTGTCGGACAGCCAGACCATGAACCGCGGCGGCGAAATGCTGCACTGCGCCGCGAAGCCGACCAGGCAGCCCGCGGCGCGCGTGCCGTCGGCGCACGTGACGATGTACATGGGGTAGTCCAGGACCCCGACCAAGGCGTCGAAGTCCGGTGGCCCGTTCTCGCCGGTCACCCCGTGCCTACCCGTGACCGCGGACCGCCACGTCGGGAACCAGCGTCAGCAGCTGCTCGTGATCGCCGGCCTCGCGGAGCACCGGCGCGTCGAGCGTTCCCGCGTCCGGGTCGCCGGCGCGCACCGCGGCGAGGAACCGGACCACGGCGCGGGGTTCGGGCAGCACCGCGCCGCCGAGGTAGCACAGGACGGTCGCGGCCTCGCCGGTCGCGTCCTCGATCGCCGCCGCCCAGCCGTGCACCTCGTCCCAGACGAGCGCGAGGTCGTGGCCGGGGAAGCGGGCCAGCCGCCAGTCGAGGGCGATGTACGCGGCGGCGGGCGCGCCCGCGTCGAGGGTGCAGGACTCCAGCCCCACCCCGACGGCCCTGGCCACCGCGCCCAAGTAGCCGCGCAACCGCCGCTCGAACGAGAACTCCGTGTCGCGCCCGAAGTCGATCAGAATGCTCAACGCCGCCTCGCTTCCCGTCCCGCCGCGGGGTTCCCGCGGTCCGAGCGCCGGATACCCCGGTGCCGGCCCGATCAATCCCGACATAAGCCCCGGCACTGCGTCATCATTCCGGCGACATTCTTCTTGTCATCCTTTCGATGACATGTTAGAACAGAAGGACCTGACGAACCCCGGGAGCGCGCCGGCTCCCACTCCGAGAAAGGCTTCGCACCACCCGTGACCGCATCGATCGAACTCCCGACCGGTTACCAGCACCCCGCCGTCCCCGCGCTGCTCGACTACCTCCGCGACGTCACCGCCGAGCTCGGGATCGGCCTCGAGTCGTGCACCGTCGACCACGACCGCCCGGTTTCGGCCTACGTCGCCCTCGACACCCGGCTGCCGCACTACCCCGACCGCGACGTCGCGCTGCTCTGGGACGAGGAGCGCGGCTGGGCGGCGGCGATCGAGACGCACTCGGGCGAGGACCTGATCGTCCTGCGCTACCTGGGCGGCCCGGCGGTCGTCCCGTCGCCGCGCCGGGTCGCGCGGTTCGTCGCCGCGCTGCACGAGGACGACCACACCGTCGGACGGCCCGACCCGGTCACCCTCCGGACCGCGGGCGACGCCGACGGGCTCGCCGCGCTGCTGCGCCGGCCGGCCGCCGCCCGATGACCGCGCCATTGCCCCTGCCGGAGAGCTTCGCGCTGACGTTCCGCGGTTACGACCGCGAGCAGGTCGACGAGCGGATCGAGGAACTCCTCGGCGAGCTCCGCCTGCTCACGGCCGACCGCGACGCCGCCGTCGCCGAGGCCGAGAACCTGGCGCGGCGGCTCGAACAGGCCCGCGCCGACAACGCCGCGTTGCGCGCCCGCGCCGACCGGCTCTGCCGGACGCCCGCCGACCCGGCGGCCGTCGGCGACCGCGTCCGCCACCTGCTCGAACTGGCCCACGCGGAAGCGGCCGGGATCGTCGCCACGGCCCGGCACCGGGCCGCCGCGATCGTCCGGGAAGCCGAGGAGACAGCGCTACGCCGCGACGCCGACGCCCGAGCGCGGGCCACGGGCATCGTCGACGACGCCCGCCGGCGGGCCGAGCGCCTGGCCGCCGTCGAGCGCCGCACCGCCGCCCGGCTGCGGGAGGTCGACGCCCTGCTGGCCGACGCCGAAACGCTCGTGGCCGAGGAGACCCCGCTCCGCGCGGCCGCCTGATCGTCCCGGCGCGCGCGGGCGGATCCCGGCTCCCGGGAGGGTGGAAAACCCAGCCGGCCGGGAGTGTGCGTCCGTCCTCCCGGTGAGGCAGGATCAAGGTGTGACCACCCATCAGGCCGGGGTGCCCGAAGCCCGTCCGGGCCCGGCCTTCCCCGAGCACGAATCCCGCGTCGACGCACTGAGACGGCAGCTCACCGCGATCAGCGGCGAAGCCACCATCCGGCTGGCGAAGCGGACGTCGAACCTCTTCCGCTCCCGCGCCGCGGCGAAACACCCCGGACTGGACGTGTCCGGGTTCACGCACGTGCTGCGCGTCGATCCCGAGACCCGCACCGCCGACGTCGAAGGGATGGTGACCTACGAACAGCTCGTCGACGCGACGCTGCCGCACGGGCTGATGCCGCTGGTCGTGCCGCAGCTGAAGACGATCACCCTCGGCGGCGCGGTGACCGGCCTCGGCATCGAGTCCTCGTCGTTCCGCAACGGCATGCCGCACGAGTCGGTGCTCGAACTGGAGGTGCTCACCGGCGACGGCCGGATCGTCGTCGCCACGCCGGACAACGAGCACCGAGACCTGTTCCACGGCTTCCCCAACTCGTACGGCACCCTCGGCTACGCGCTGCGGCTGCGGATCCTCCTGGAGCCGGTGAAGCCGTTCGTGCGGCTGCGCCACGTCCGCCACCACGACCGCGACAGCTACTTCGCCGCGCTCGGCGAGGTCTGCGCGAAGAGCGAGCACCAGGGCGAGCACGTCGACTTCGTCGACGGCACGGTGTTCGGCCCGGACGAGCTCTACCTCACCCTGGCCACGTTCACCGACACCGCGCCCGCGACCAGCGACTACACCTGGCTGGACATCTACTACCACTCGATCCGGCGACGTGAGACCGACCACCTCACCGTCCGCGACTACCTGTGGCGCTGGGACACCGACTGGTTCTGGTGCTCCCGCGCCTTCGGCGTCCAGCACCGGCTGCCGAGGCTGCTGCTCGGCCGCCGGTTCCTGCGGTCTTCGGTGTACTGGAAGGCCGTCGCGCTCGACCGCCGGTTCCGGATCGCCGAGCGGCTGCTGCGGCTGCGGCGCCTGCCGCCCGAAGAGACGATCGTGCAGGACATCGAGGTCCCGCTCCGCCGGGCCGCGGAGTTCCTCGAGTTCTTCGAGCGGGAGATCCCGATCAGTCCGGTGTGGATCTGCCCGCTGCGGCAGCGGCCCGGTGACGTGCGCTGGCCGCTCTACGAGCTCGACCCGGCCGAGCTCTACGTCAACTTCGGCTTCTGGTCGGCCGTGCCGCTGGACCCCGGCGAGCGCGACGGCGCGCACAACCGGATGATCGAAGCCGAGGTCACCCGGCTCGGCGGCCACAAGTCGCTCTACTCGGACAGCTTCTACACCGAGGACGAGTTCTGGCGGCTGTACAACGGCGACGCCTACCGCGAGCTCAAGCGGATCTACGACCCGGGCGAGCGGCTGCTCGGCCTCTACGAAAAATGCGTCCGCCGCAGGTGAAAGGAACGAACGTGCCCCAGGAGACCACCACGGTCGGCGCTGTCTTCGAGCGCCTGCTCGGCCCGCGCGCCGAGGTGTCGATCACCGCCTACGACGGCAGCAGCAGCGGCGCGCCCGACGCGCCGGTGTCCATCGAAGTGCGCTCGCCGCTCGCGCTGGACTACCTCATGTCCTCCCCCGGCGACCTCGGCCTCGCCCGCGCGTACGTCGCCGGCGCGCTCGACGTCACCGGCGACCTCTACACCGCCCTGCGCGCGCTGGCGGCCCAGGTCGACCAGCTCACCCCGGCCGACCGGCTGTGGCTGCTGCGCAAGCTCGGCCCCCGCCACCTCCGGGTGGTCAAGCCGCCGGCCGAGGAGCACCCGAGCCGGTTCCGGCGCGGGATGACCGCGCTGCGGCATTCGAAGGAACGCGACAGCGAGGCCATCGCCAGCCACTACGACGTGTCCAACCGGTTCTACGAGCTGGTCCTCGGCCCGTCGATGGCCTACACGTGCGCGGTGTTCCCGTCCGCGGACGCGACGCTGGAGGAGGCGCAGGCGAACAAGTTCGACCTGGTCTGCCGCAAGCTCGGCCTCAAGGCCGGGATGCGGCTGCTCGACGTCGGCTGCGGCTGGGGCGGGATGGTCGCGCACGCCGTCCGGCACTACGGCGTCGAAGCGCTCGGCGTCACACTTTCGCGTGAACAGGCGCAGTGGGCGCAGAAGAACATCGTGGCCCTCGGCCTCGCCGACCGCGCCGAGATCCGCCACCTCGACTACCGGGATGTCACCGAAACGGGGTTCGACGCGATCTCGTCGATCGGCCTGACCGAGCACATCGGCGCGCGCAACGTGCCCGGGTACTTCCGCTTCCTCGCCGGCAAGCTCAAGCCGCACGGGCGCCTGCTCAACCACTGCATCACCAACCCGGACACCAGCGTCGCCCACCGCTCCCGCGGGTTCATCGACCGCTACGTCTTCCCGGACGGCGAACTGGAGGCCCCCGGCGAGCTCGTCACGGCCATGCACGACGCCGGCCTGGAAGTCCGGCACTCGGAGAACCTGCGCGAGCACTACGCGACGACGCTGGCCGGGTGGTGCGCCAACCTCGACGAGCACTGGGACGAGGCGGTCGCCGAGGCCGGCGCCGGGCGCACCCGGGTGTGGGCGCTCTACCTCGCGGCCTGCCGGCTGGCCTTCGAACGCCGGGAGATCGAGCTGCACCACATCCTGGGCGTCCGGACCGACAGCGAGGGCGGAATGGGCATGCCGCTGCGCCCCGACTGGGGAGTCTGAGACCGGTCTCGCGTCTTCGGGCGGGTAATGGAATGATGGTCACGAGACCGGGCGTCCGAATGGGGCGCCCAGGCTCACTACAAAGAGTAGGTATTGGTATGGCTCAGGGCAGTGTCAAGTGGTTCAACGGTGAAAAGGGCTTCGGCTTCATCGCGCAGGACGGCGGGGGACCGGACGTCTTCGTCCACTACTCCGAGATCCAGGGCAACGGCTTCAAGTCGCTCGACGAGGGCCAGCGCGTGGAGTTCGAAATCGGCCAGGGCCAGAAGGGCCCGCAGGCCCAGCGCGTAAGCGTCATCTGAGCCACGAGGCACGAAGGCCCCCGCCCCTCACCGGGCGGGGGTCTTCTTTTTCGCCGTCATCGCACCGGCCGTCATCGGTTGGATGACGGGAACCGGTGCTCCGGCGTGCCGAGGGCGACGAGCTCGGTGTACTGCACCTGCCAGGACTGCTCCGTCGCGAGGAGGTCGGCCAGCCGCTGGGCCCAGCCCGCGTCGACCGGGGTGACGGCGCCGTCGAGGTGCCGGTGGGTCTCGGCACGGGCCTTGAGCCACTCGGAGAGAGTCTGTTCCAGCGCAGGTCCGCCTGCTGGGGATGCCATCGCCCCACCGTACGCGGCCCGCGTCCGCGCTGCGGGAGGCCGGCGTTCATGTAGCCTCGAAGGAGCGGGAGCACCTCGTACGCCGGCGTCCGAGCCGGTCTCACTTCCGTTCACGTGGCCCGCGGGGGCCGATCGCCGATCAGGAGCGGCGACCACGCCCCCTCCCCCACCAGCTCACTGTTGCCCCGCCGGGTGTGTTCGCTCCCCGGCCTTCCGCGCGGCTCGATCCGGCGCGGCGAAGACTTCGAATCGAGTAGTGCCTTGACCACAGCCACACCCGTCAAACCCGCGCGCCCGGCGCCGAAACCGGTGCTTTCCGGCCGGCAGACACTGGCCGAGCTCATCACCATCCGCACGTTCCTGCTCGTCCCGTTCCTCGCGCTCGGCGCGGCCGTCCCGGTGTTCTGGGGCTGGGGCGTCAGCTGGCTCGACCTCATCATCGGCGGCGCGTTCTTCGTGGTGTCGACCCTCGGCATCACCATCGGCTACCACCGCTACTTCACCCACGGCGCGTTCCGCGCGAAGCGGGCACTGCGGATCGCGCTGGCCGTCGCCGGCGGCCTCGCGGCGCAGGGCCCGGTGATCGGCTGGGTCGCCGACCACCGCCGTCACCACGCCTTCTCCGACCGCGAGGGCGACCCGCACTCGCCGTGGCTGTTCGGCACGTCCCCGGCGGCGCTGGCGCGCGGCTTCTGGCACGCCCACATGGGCTGGCTCTTCGGACGGGACAAGACCAACGTCGACCGGTTCGCCCCCGACCTGGCCGCCGACCGCGACCTCCGCGTCGTCGACCGCCTCTTCCCGCTGTGGGTGGTGACGAGCCTGCTGCTTCCGGCCCTGCTCGGCGGCCTGATCACGCTTTCGTGGTGGGGCGCGCTGACCGCGTTCCTCTGGGCCGGTCTGGCGCGGATCTCCTTCCAGCACCACGTGACGTGGTCGGTGAACTCGATCTGCCACATGATCGGCGAGCGGCCGTTCGCGAGCCGGGACCGTTCGGCCAACTTCTGGCCGCTGGCGATCCTGTCGATGGGCGAGTCCTGGCACAACTCCCACCACGCCGACCCGACGTCCGCGCGCCACGGCGTCCAGCGGGGGCAGATCGACATCTCCGCGCGCGTGATCTGGGTGTTCGAGAAGTTCGGCTGGGCCTGGCAGGTCCGCTGGCCGACCGCGAAGCGGCTGGCGGCCATGGCCCGGTGAGCCCGGTACCGCCTGGAACGCCGGGAGGGCACCCTCCATGAAGGTGCCCTCCCGGGTCCGGTTCAGGGGTTGATGCGGGTGTACGCGGGTTTCGGCCGGAGGTTCTCGTCGAACAGGCAGGCGGCCCCCTCGCCCGGGAACACGTCCGGCACCCACGAGTGCCGGTCCGTGAAGCCCCACGTCGTGAACTCGACGCAGCGGGACACCGCGTGGCAGCCGTCCCACAGCTGGCCGAAGTAGCTCGCCTGGGTGGCGAGCTTCGCCGCGTCGGGCGGGGTCGGGATCCGGACGTCCGCTTCCGTGACCGCGACGTCCACGCCCAGCGCGGCGAAGCGCGCCAGGTTCGCGCGGTACCCGTCCGGGAAGCCGTACTGGATCGACAGGTGCGCCTGGACCCCGACGCCGCCGATCGGCACACCCTGCCGCCGCAGCGTCTTCACCAGGTCGTACACGGCGTCGCTCTTCGGGTTGCGGCCCTCGATGTTGTAGTCGTTGATGTACAGCTTGGCCGCCGGATCGGCCGCGTGCGCCCAGCGGAAGACGTCGGCGACGAAGCCGTCCCCGAGCTTCTGCCGGAAGACCGTGTCGCGCCGCGTGCCGTCCTCGTTGAAGATCTCGTTGACGACGTCCCAGGCGCGGATCTTTCCCTTGTACCGCTTGACTTCCGTCATGACGTGGTCGCGCAGCACCCGCCTCAGCTCGTCGGCGGGCAGCGCGGCCACCCAGTCCGGGAGCTGCGAGTGCCAGACGAGCGTGTGCCCGCGGACCGTCTTGCGGGTCTGCTGCGCGTACCGCACGATCGCGTCGGCGCCCGACCAGTCGTACTGCCCGCGAACCGCCTCGACGACGCCCCACTTCATCTCGTTCTCCGGGGTCACATTGTCGAATTCCCGCGTGAGCACCGCCCGGTAGTCGGGTTCCGAAGCCAGATACGCCGCGGCCACCGCGCTGCCGACGTAGCGGTGCGTGATATTTTTCAACGGCGCCGAGGCCGAAGCCACGGGCGCCGGCCAGACGGCCACGCCCGCGAGCGCGGTCATCGCCACCAGGACGCGTTTCAGCAGAATTGCTCTCACCATCTCGTTCACTCCTTTGTTCGCCACAAGTCAAGGCCTCTTTCGGAGCAATGACCGAAAGTTTCGCAGCGTGTCAATCCCGGTTCGGATGACCTAGAATCTCCTCCATGACAACGAAGTCTGATGGTCTCGAGCCCACCGCGTCCCGGGTCACCATCGCCCGGATCGCCGCCGAGACCGGTGTTTCCGTGCCGACCGTTTCGAAAGTGCTGAACGGTCGCCCCGACGTCGCCGAAACCACCCGTGCCCGCGTCGAAGCGGTCATCGGGAAATACGGTTACCGGCGCCGCGCCGACGAACGTTCCCGCCGTTCCCGGCTGCTGGAACTGATGTTCCACGAACTCGAAAGCACGTGGGCGCTGGAAATCATCCGCGGTGTCGAGTACGTCGCCCGCGAAAACGGAATGGCGGTGGTGCTCGCGGAGTCTTCGGGGCGGCACACGCCCGGGCAGAGCTGGCTGGAAAGCGTGCTCGCCCGGCGGCCGGTCGGCATCGTGTCGGTGTGCTCCGATTTCACCGGCGGGCAGCTGGCGAAGCTGCGCGCCCGCGACATCCCGCTGGTGGTGGTCGACCCGGCCGGCGCTCCCGGCCCGGAGACGCCCTCGATCGGGGCCACCAACTGGCAGGGCGGGCTGACCGCCACCCGGCACCTGCTGGAGCTGGGCCACCGCCGGATCGCGATGATCGGCGGGCCGGAGGGGGTGCTGTGCAGCCGGGCCCGCATCGACGGCTACCGCACCGCGCTGGAGACGGCCGGGGTGGCGTTCGACCCGGCGCTGGTGCGCCGCGGCGACTTCCACGTCCGGTCCGGCTACCGGGAGCTGGCCTCACTGCTCACCCTCCCCGACCGGCCGACGGCGGTGTTCGCCGGCAGCGACCTGCAGGCCCTCGGGGTGTACGAGGCCGCGCGCGACGCGGGGCTGCGGATCCCGGACGACCTTTCGGTGGTGGGCTTCGACGACCTGCCGATCGCCCGCTGGCTGACCCCGGAGCTGACGACGGTCCGCCAGCCGCTGCAGGAGATGGCGGCCGCGGGGGCGAGGCTGGCGATCGCGCTGGCCCGCGGGACGCACCCGGAGAGCCACCGCCTGGAGCTGGCGACCAGCCTGGTGGTCCGCCACAGCACGGCGGCGCCGGCGCACGAAGGCCACCACGCGCTCTCCATCGGCCAGAGATAGCCCGGGGCCGACCGGACCGTCGCTCACCAGGGCCATCGCATGCTCTCCGGCGGCCCGAAATAGCTCGGCCGCAGGCCGCCGGTGTCGATGACGAGCTTCTGGACCACCACCGCCGGGTCGACCATCCAGACCTTCAGCACGTGCGGGCCCGGCGCGTCGACCACGTGCCGCGTCGAGGTCAGGTTCACGTTGTCCGACGTGGTCCGCTCCCACTGGCGGTTCATGGTCATGTCGTCGGCGCCCGTGGCCTTCGTGATGTTCACGACCTGCGGTTCCGCGTCGTCGAACGAGATCGCGTACCGCAGCCCGTCGCCCGTCAGCACGTTGCTGCGCGGCGAAAGGTACGCCCAGACCGTGACCGGCCCGGTCGTGAACAGCGTCGTCCGGTACTCGAGCCGCGGCCCGGCCCCCGGTGCCCGGCTCGCCGCGGTGACCGGGAACGGCGTCATCCCCGCGCCCGTCCGGCCCAGGTCCGGGATCCGCCGCCACGACACCGCCGCCGCACCGACGTTGGCGCTGCAGTGCTCGGCCTCCATCGACACGTATCCCCCGGCCTCGACGAACCCGCGCCGCCACGAAGCCGGCAGGACCGGGTTGCGGACGACGGCGTCCACCGTCACCGAACGGCCGGCGCCCGACACCGTGATCGGCACGGTCGTGGTGCCCTTCGGCGCCCGGGCCCAGTCGATCCGCACGGTCATCCGCAGCTCCTCCTCCACCCGGCCGCCACGCGGCTCGACCAGCACCCACGGCGCCCCGGGCACGGAGACGGTGCAGCGGAACGGCGTGCGGCCGCGGTTGAAGACGTCGATGTACTGCGGCGGCGCGCTCTGGTAGGGGCTGAACTCCGGCAGCACCGGACGTCCCGGCGCCGCGGGCCACCACTGCTCGGACCCGTCGACGGCGACGCCGAGTTCCGCGGCGGACGGCAGTTCGATCCGCCGCACCGCCGGGAAGATGACGTCCGGTATCGCCGCGTTGTTCAGCTCCGGCTGCTGCCAGGGCGCGTTCGGGCCGTAGCGGGCGACGTCGCCGTAGTCGATGTGCGGCTGGGTCTGGAACCCCTTCCACTTGCCGCCCGCGATCCCGGTGTTGTACTTCTCCGCCAGCGCGAGGTCGTCGGCGAAGCGGGCCTCGGTGACGGCGGCGAGGCCGTTCGTCGAAGCGCGGCCCTGCGCGGCGTACAGCAGGTTCGTGAACTCGGCGCGCCGCAGCGCGTACAGGTTCGCCGACGCCTGGACCTGGTAGAGCACCAGCTCGTAGTAGGCGTCCCGATAGGCCGCGGGCAGCCGCGGGGCGATCTTCCCGGCCCGCGCCGCCAGGTCCTGCCACTCCTGCGTGACGGTGTCCAGCTCGCGGTAGTTGACGAGGCTGAACGGCGTCGCCTGGTCGTCGTAGGAGATCGCCGCGGCGGTCGCGGGGTCCTTGGCCGGGTCGAGAGTGATCTTCCGGTTGAGCAGCTCCGGCTTGCGGCGGGACTGCAGCCGCCCGTAGTCGTGCAGGATCCCGGCGATGTCCGCCGCCACCGCGGACCCGAAGTTCAGCGCCGCGAAGCCACGCTCCCAAGTGGACAGTCGTTCGGCCGGCCAGGCGGCCGGGTCCCAGGCATAGTCGAGGAAGAACTGCAGCGGCAGCTCGTTGCCCTTCATGTCGCCGACGTTGGCCACCCACAGCCGGTCGGTGCCGTAGGCGGCGGTCTGGTGCAGCTGCTCCCAGGTGTTCGCGATCAGGGCGGTGTCGACCCACTTGTAGTTGCGGCCGCCGCCGACGTAGTCGAAGTGGTAGTAGAGCCCGTACCCGCCGGGGTGCGGCGGCAGGGTCAGGTCGGGGTGCTTGCGGACGTTGCCCCAGTTGTCGTCGGTGAACACCACGATGACGTCCTCGGGCGGGCGCAGGCCCTTGGCCCAGTAGCGCAGCACCTCCTTGTACAGCGTCCACACCTGCGGCACCGTGGTGAGGTCCCGGCCGGTTTCGCGGGCGAGGATCTCCCGTTCGGTGGCGATGATCTCCCGCATCAGCTCGATGCCGTCGCCGTCGGGGAGGCCGACGTCGCCGTTGCCGCGCATGCCGAGCGTGACGACGCCTTCGAAGTCCTCGCGGACCATCCGGCGGATCCCGTCGGTCCAGTAGGCCTTGATCGCCTCGCCGTTGCGGCGGAAGCTCCACTCCCCCGTGCCGCCGTACGGGTCGTGGCCCGGCGTCACGATGTTTCCGGCCGCGTCGCGGACCGCGGCCACCGCGTGCCGGTTCCACTCCTCGATCCCGCGCATCATCGGCGCCTCGTGCGAGGTGCCCATCACGACGCCGTACTCCTTGGCGGTGGCGTGGTTGAGCGGGTCGTCCTCGGCGAACGCGCGGCCCCACACCGCCGGCCACAGGTAGTTGGCCCGCAGCCGCAGCATGGTCTCGAAGACCTTCGCGAAGAACAGGTGGTTGAAGCCGTTCGGGAAACCCGGCGCCTTGCCCGGCCCGAAGTAGGCCGGCGCCCAGGTGCCGAGCGCCGGGTTCTCGTCGTTGATGAAGAACCCGCGGTACTTCACGTGCGGGGTGCCGAGGCTGAACCGCTCACCCGGGAGGTGCAGCTCCGCGCTGCGCCGCGGCGGGACGTCGGCCCACCAGTACCACGGGGAGACGCCGATGCGCCGCGAGATCTCGTAGACGCCGTAGATGACGCCGCGCTGGTCGCTGCCGGTGAGCACCAGCCGCCCGTCGACGGTCTGGCTCAGCGAGGTTTCCCACTTGCCGGCGACGTCCGTGACGTCGAGCTTGCCCGCGGCGACCAGGTCGTCGACCAGCGGGCTGCGCCCCAGCGTGCCGACCAGCACTACCGGCCCGTGCTGGGGTACGGCGTCGAACGACACCGCGGGCCGCACGCCCGTGACGCGTTCGACGTCGGCGGCCAGGTCGCCGACGACGCGGCGCACCCCCGGGAAGTCGCCCGAGCTCACGACGATCGTCGCGGCCTTTCCGTGTGACACCAACGGGAAGCCGGTACCGGCTTCGGCGAGTCCCGGCAGGGCCAGGGACCCCGCTCCGGCGCCGGCGCCGGCGCCGGCCAGTGCGAGCAATTGCAAAAAGGCACGGCGATGTACCTCGGACGGCACGGCGACCTCCTGAGTGTCAGCCCTTCACAGATCCGGTCAGCCCGCCGACGATGCGCCGTTCGGCGAGCACGAAGAACGCGAGCGCGGGGATCGCCGACAACGCGGTGAACGCCAGCACCCGGGCGGTGTCCTGGGAGAACGCGGACTGGAACATCGCGACGCCGAGCGGGAGCGTGAAGTGCCCGGAGTCGTTGAACACCAGCAGTGGCAGCAGATAGGTGTTCCAGCTGGTGACGAAGGCGAGCACGGCGACCGTGGTCAGCGCCGGTGTCGAGAGCGGCAGCAGGATCCGCCAGAAGAAGCCGATCCTGGTGGCGCCGTCGAGCACGGCCGCGTCCTCGATCTCGCCGGGGATCGCGTGCATGAACGGGCGCAGGATCACGATCGTCACCGGCAGCGAGAACGCCGCCTCCGGGATCGCCACGCCCCAGAAGCTCTCGAGCAGGCCCAGCTGCCGCAGCCACAGGTACAGCGGCAGCGTCGCCACGCCGATCGGGAACAGCAGGCCGAGCGTGAACAGCGTGTAGACCGCCTCCCGGCCCTTGAACTGGTAGCGCGAAAGCGCATACCCGGCCATCGAGCCGAGCCCGACCGCGAGCGCCGTGGCGATCACGGCGATCAGCGCGCTGTTGCCGAGGAACGTCCAGAACGCGCTCGAGCCGAGCACCGAGGCGTAGTTGTCGGTGACCCACGGGCCGGGCAGCCCGGCCGGGTCGGAGTTGAGCTGCGCGTTGGTGCGGAACCCGCCGAGCGCCACGAAGAGCAGCGGCACGACGGTCACGCCGACCACCACGATCGCCGCGAGGTAGCCCATCGACAGGCCGAACTTGCCGGAGCGCATCAGCCCACCATCCTCGTCAGGGCCCCCTGGGTGTCACGGCGGAGCGCGAACCGCTGGTACAGCAGGGCGAACACGAAGCAGATGACGAACAGGATCACCGCCACCGCGGAGCCGAACCCGAACTCGTAGCGCTTGAAGCCGTGGTCGATCAGGTAGGTCGCCATCGTCGTCGACGCGTTCGCCGGGCCGCCCGTCGTCATGATCCAGACCACGTCGAACAGCTGGAGCGAGCCGATCACCGACAGGAAGATCCAGATCCGGATGGTCGGCCCGAGCAGCGGCAGCACCACGTGCCGGGTGGTCTGCCACGCCGAGGCGCCGTCGAGCGCCGCGGCTTCGCGCAGCTCGGCCGGCACGCCCTGCAGGCCGGCGAGCAGCAGGATGATGCCGAAACCGATGTACTTCCAGGTGATCACCGCGAACAGCGTGTAGAGCACGATGCCCGGGTCGGCCAGCCAGTTGTGGACCAGCCCGCCGAGCCCGGCGCTCTTCAGCACCTCGTCGGCGAACCCGTTCGGCTGCAGCATGAGCGCCCAGATCACCGCGGTGATCGCCTCGGACAGGACGTACGGCGCGAACACCAGGGCGCGCAGTACCGCGCGCCCCCGCAGCTTCCGGTTGAGCAGCAGCGCCAAGCCGATCGACAGCGGCAGCTGCACCACGATCGACAGCCCGGCGATGATCAGGTTGTGCACGATCGCGCTCTGGAACACCGTGCCGCCGAAGGCATCGGCGTAGTTCTTGAACCCGACGAAGTCGTCGAGCGGGCCGAACCCGTTCCAGTTGAAGACGCTGTAGAACCCCGCGATCCCGATCGGCACCAGGACGAACCCCGTGAACAGCAGCAGGGCAGGCCCGAGCAGCAGCGTCAGCTCGAGCCGCTTGCGCAGGCCGGGCCGGTGCTTCCGGGCCGTGACCGCCGGTGCGGACGGCCGCGCCGCCGTCCGCACCGGGGTCGTGGCCGTGGTCACTTGTTGCCCGCCGCGGCCTGGTTGACGGCGGTCACGATGCCTTCGGGGGTGCCCTGGCCGGCGAACATGTTGGCCACCGCGTCGTTCAGCGCGGCGCCGACCGCCGTCGGGAACGCCCGGTCGAAGTACATCTGCAGGTACGGCGCCTTCGTGCCGTAGTCGTAGACCTGCCGGAGCGTGTCGGTCTTCAGCGACTTCGCCGCCGCCACGTTCACCGGGAGCCCGGCGCCTTCCGCCGCGAGCTTCGTCTGCACCGGTTCGCTGCCCAGGTACTGCAGGAAGTCCGCGCACGCCTTCGACGCGCGGGTGGTGCAGGCGAAGCCGTCACCGCCGCCGAGCACCGCGTTCGGGTCACCCTGGCCGCCCGCGACGGACGGGAACGCGAACCAGCCGACCTTCGAGTCCAGGTCCTTGTCATCGGTCAGCGACGACATGGTGCCGGGCTCCCAGTCGCCCTGCAGCTCCATCGCGGCCTTGCCGTTGGCGACGAGGCCGGCGGAGCTGCCCGCGCCCTGCTGGGCGGGTGTGCCGGCGAACCCGGCCTGGAACGGCTGGGTGGCCAGGAAGTTCTTGAGGTCCTGCCCCGCCTTCGTCCAGCACGGGTCCTCGAGCTTGACCGCCTTCACCGACTGCTTGAGCACGTCGACGGAGCACTCGCGGACGGCGAAGTAGTTGAAGTAGAAGGCATCCGGCCAGCGGTCCTTGCCGCCGACGGAGATCGGCGCGATGCCCTTGGCCTTGAGCTTGGCGACCGCGGCGTTGAGGTCGTCCATGGTCGACGGCGGGGTGGTGATCCCGGCCTGGGTGAACAGGTCCTTGCGGTACCAGAACCCGACGAAGTGCTGCTCGAACGGCACGCCGTACTGCTTGCCGTC
The DNA here is from genome assembly GCF_040682715.1 of Amycolatopsis sp. NPDC051128. Lineage (NCBI taxonomy): Bacteria > Bacillati > Actinomycetota > Actinomycetes > Pseudonocardiales > Pseudonocardiaceae > Amycolatopsis > Amycolatopsis sp. NPDC051128. The sequence continues at coordinate 298,053 of NZ_JBFBBN010000003.1, forward strand.
GACCTGCCAGTTCTCACCGAACTTGCCGGTGGTCGGCGCGATCCACGACTTCGTGGCGTCGGTGATGTCGGCGACCTTGCCCGAGGTGATCTGCGAGGCCAGCTCGCCCGCGCCCCAGGACTGGTAGATGTCCGGTGGCTCGGCCGACTGCAGGGCGAGCGGGACCTTGGTGCCGAAGTCCTCGTTCTGCAGCGGCTGGGCCTTGATCGTGACGTCGGGGTGCGCCTGGTGGTAGTCCGTGACGACCTTTTCCCAGATCGACTTGATCGGGTCGGTGGTGCCGTTGTGCCACCAGGTGAGCGTGACCGGACCGCTTGGCTGCGCGGGTGTTTCGCTCCCGCCGCTGCACGCCGAAAGCGCGAGCGGGACGACCACCGCGAGGGCGGCGAGGACGGGGATCCGGCGTTTTACGAACATCGTGGGTCCACTCCTGACGACTTCGGCCGAGTTGGACGGAGCGCGACAGCGCCCGGGTTGGCGAAGAGTCTGCTCCCCGGGCAAATGGGATGTCAATCGTTGTCGATAACGTTTTCCATGGTTAGTCTGAGCCGATGCAGCCCAGTTCCAGGGTGACTATCCGTGACGTCGCGGCCCGCGCCGGCGTCTCGGTGGCCACGGTCTCCAAAGTGATCAACGAGCGGTACGGCGTCTCCGCCGCGACGCTCGCGCGTGTCCGTGCCGTGATCGAGGAACTCGGTTACGAGGCCAGCCTTGTGGCGCAGAGCCTGAGAAACCACCGGACGAACGTGATCGGCATCCTGGTCGCCGACCTCGAACCGTTTTCGACCGAGCTGCTGAAGGGAGCCGCGGACGCCATCCGCGGCAGCGGGTTCGAACTCGTCGTCTACTCCGCGGGCGGACGCACCGGCGACCCGGTTGGCTGGGAGAAGCGCTACCTGTCGCGGCTGAGCGGCACCCTCGTCGACGGTGCCGTGCTGGTCACGCCCGCCGTCTCGCTGGAAGCCGTGCCCGGCACGCCGGTCGTCGCGGTCGACCCGCACACCGGGCCGTCGCACCTGCCGACCATCGACTCCGACAACCTGCGCGGCGCGCAGCTGGCCACGGAGCACCTCCTCGAGCTGGGCCACCGGCGGATCGCGTTCCTCTCCGGCCGCCCCGACCTGCAGTCGGCCGAACTGCGGAAGACCGGGTACCTGCGGGCGCTGGCGGCCGCGGGCGTCCCGGCGGACGAGACGCTGATCCGCGACGGCGCCTACGACCCGGAGGTCTCCGCGGCCTCGGCCCACGCCCTGCTGACCGCGCCGGACCGGCCGACCGCGGTGTTCGCCGCGAACGACCTCTCGGCCATCGCGACCGTCGGCGCGGCCGGCGAGCTGGGCCTTTCGGTGCCCGACGACCTTTCCGTGGTGGGCTTCGACAACGTGCCCGAGTCCGCGCTCTGCAGCCCGCCACTGACCACAGTGGACCAGCCGATCCGGGAGATGGGCCACCGGGCGATCAGCATGCTCATCGCGCTGATCAACGGCGACGAGGTCGAGCGCACCCACGTCACCCTCGACACCGGTCTGGTGGTGCGGCGCTCGACCCGCGCCCTCCCCTGACCGCACTTCTACAGCGTCTTGCTCTACAGCGTCTTGTCCTCGACGAAGGGCGGAAAGCCTTGACCACGCAGCCCACCACGGCGTCCGAGCCGTGGCGTGACCCCGCGGCCGACCCCGCCGAGCGAGTCCGCGCCCTGATGGCCCGGATGACCCTGCGCGAAAAACTCGGTCAGCTCTACGGCATCTGGATCGGCATCGACTCCGGCGGCGAGGTGGCGCCGCACCAGCACGACTTCGACGACCCCGCGGTCGACTTCGACGACCTCGTCCGCCACGGCATCGGGCAGCTGACCCGCGCCTTCGGGACCCGGCCGGTCGACCCCCTGATCGGCGCGCACAGCCTGGCGCACACGCAGCGGCAGATCGTCGCCAGCGGCCGCTTCGGGATTCCCGCCGTCGTGCACGAGGAGTGCCTGACGGGGCTGGCCGCGTGGCAGGCGACGATCTACCCGGCGCCGCTGTCCTGGGGCGCGACCTTCGATCCCGACCTGGTCCGCCGGATGGCCGAACAGATCGGGCGGACGATGCGCGGGCTGGGCGTGCACCAGGGGCTCGCGCCGGTCCTCGACGTCACCCGCGACCTGCGCTGGGGCCGCGTCGAGGAGACCATCGGCGAAGACCCGTACCTGGTCGGGACGGTCGGCAGCGCCTACGTCGCCGGGCTGGAGTCGGCCGGCGTCATCGCCACGCTCAAGCACTTCGTCGGGTACTCCGCCTCGCGCGCCGGGCGCAACCTGGCGCCGGTTTCGGCGGGCCCGCGGGAGATCGCGGACGTCCTGCTCCCGCCGTTCGAGCTGGCGCTGCGCGCGGGCGCCCGGTCGGTCATGAACACCTACACCGACATCGACGGCGTGCCGGGCGCCGCCGACCCATCGCTGTTCACGGACCTGTTGCGGGACACCTACGGCTTCGCCGGCACGGTCGTCTCCGACTACTTCTCGGTGGCGTTCCTGCACCGCTTGCACGGCGTCGCGGCCGGCCCCGGCGACGCCGCCGCGCAGGCGCTGACCGCGGGCATCGACGTGGAGCTGCCGACCATGGACTGTTACGGCGAGCCGCTGCTCGCCGCGGTGGAAGGGGGCGCGGTCGATACCGCCGTCGTCGACCGTGCCCTCGAGCGAGTGCTGCGGCAGAAGTGCGAACTGGGCCTGCTCGACGCGGACTGGGCGCCGGAGGTGCCGGAGGAGATCGACCTCGACGACGCGGCGTCGCGGGCGCTGGCCCGTGAAGTGGCCGAGCGCTCGATCGTGCTGCTGCACAACGACGGGACGCTGCCGCTCTCCCCCGAAACGAAGATCGCCCTCGTGGGGCCGCGCGCGGACGCGGCCGGCGCGATGCTCGGCTGCTATTCGTTCCCGCTGCACGTCGGCGTCCACCACCCCGACGTCCCGTTCGGCGTCTCGGTGCCGACCTTGCTGGAGGCGCTGGGATCCGCCTACGACGTCACCTACGCCCTGGGCTGCCCGGTCACCGAGGGCGACGACGCGGGGATCGCGGAAGCGGTGGCGGCGTGCTCGGACGCCTCAGTGTGCGTGGTCGCGCTGGGCGACCGGGCCGGGCTGTTCGGCGGCGGGACGTCCGGCGAAGGCTGCGACGCGCCGGACCTGCGGCTGCCTGGCCGTCAGGAGGAGTTACTGGACGCGCTGCTGGACACGGGCAAGCCGGTGGTGCTGGTGTTGCTTTCGGGACGGCCGTACGAGCTTTCCCGCCAGCTTCCCCGGCTGGCCGCGGTGGTGTGCGGGTTCTACCCCGGCGAGGAAGGCGCTCCGGCCCTGGCCGGTGTCCTCAGTGGACGGATCAACCCGGCAGGCAGGCTGCCGGTGAGCTTCCCGGCGGCGGGCGCGAGCCAGCCGTCGACGTACCTCGCGGCGCCGCTGGGCCGGCGCAGCGAGGTGAGCACGGTCGATCCCTCACCGCTGTTCCCGTTCGGGCACGGGCTTTCCTACGCGCCGGCGACCTGGCTGGACGTCAGCGCGACGGGTTCGCTGTGGCCGACGGACGGCGTGTGCCGGGTCCGGGTGACGCTCCGCAACGACCACTCGATCGCCACCACCGAAGTGGTCCAGGTCTACCTGCACGACCCGGTGGCGGAGGTCGCGCGGCCGGAGCGCCAGCTGATCGCGGCGCGCCCGGTTTCGCTGGCCCCGGGCGCCACGGAAGTCCTGGACATCGCCCTGCACGCGGACCTGACGTCGTACACCGGCCGCGCGGGGCGCCGCCTGGTCGACCCCGGCGACGTCGAGCTGCGGGTCGGGACCTCGAGCGAGCAGATCGTCACGACCCTGCACTGCACCCTGACCGGGCCGCGCCGGTTCGTCGGCTTCGACCGGGTCCTGACCCCGGAGTTCTCGTCATGAAACGCACTTCGCTGATCGCCTTGCTGGCCGTCTTGACCGCGTTGTTCGTGGGCGCGTCCGGACGTCCGCCTTCGTCGCGGTGGGTGGCGACGTGGACGTCGATGCCGCAGCTGACGGAGCCGGGGAACATGCCACCGGCGCCGTTCACCGGCGCCGACCGCGTGCTGGACAACGCTTCCCTGCGCCAGACGGCGCAGGTGACGGCCGGCGGTCCCCGGATCCGGCTGCGGTTTTCCAACGCCTTCGGCGGGGCGCCGCTGCCGCTCACCGCGGTGTCGGTGGCCCGTCCGTCGTCCGGTGCCGCCGGGGTGTCCGCGGTCGTCCCGGGCAGCGTGCTCCCGGTGACGTTCCACGGCAAGCCGTCGACCACGGTGCCGCAGGGCGCGCAGGTGGTGTCGGACCCGCTGCCGTTCCCGGTGCGATCCCTGGAAAACATCACGGTGACGGCGTACCTGGCGCACGGCCAGGCTTCGACGTCGATCACCTCGCACCCGGGTTCGCGCACGACGTCCTACCTGCTGGCCGGCAACCACGTTTCCGACCCCGACCTGCCGGGCGCGACCCCGGTGGACCACTGGTACTTCCTCAGCGGGGTCGAGGTGCTGTCCCCGGCTTCGGCGGTGGCGGTGATCGGCGACTCCATCTCCGACGGCCGAGGCTCGACGACGAACGGCAACGACCGCTGGCCGAACGTGCTGGCGGCGCGCCTCCACGGGGCGTCGGTGGTGAACGAGGCGGCGGGCGGCAACCGAGTGCTGCAGGACGGCCTGGGCCCGAACGTGCTGGCCCGCCTGGACCGCGACCTGCTGTCCACGAGCGGAGTTTCGTGGGCGATCGTGTTCGAGGGCGTGAACGACATCGGCACGGCGGCCCCCGGCACCGCGGCGGACGTGGCCTCGCAGCTGATCGACGCGTACGACCAGATCATCACCCGGGCCCACGCCCAGGACATCCGCGTGTACGGGGCGACGATCACGGCGTTCGGCGGCAACACGGGCTATGACACGCCCGAGCGCGAGGCGGCGCGCCAGACGGTGAACGCGTGGATCCGCCAGCCGGGCCACTTCGACGCGCTCCTGGACTTCGACAAGGTGGCCCGGGACCCGGCGGCGCCCACGCAGCTGTTGCCCGCGTACGACACCGGCGACCACCTGCACCTCAACCCGGCGGGCTACCGCGCTTTGGGCTCGAGCGTTCCGGCTGGTCTGTTCCGGACGGACTGAAAGAATGTCCAAGCGACAGAAAGTGGACAATTCCAGGGCGCTGTTTCCGCTTCGTCATCACTGATCGCCGAGCCCGGCCTGACGGACGGTGATCACCGGTCCTCGCACCGGATGTCTGTTGGGACACAAGCAAGTCTCGAACTCCGGGTCCGGTGACGACGGTCACGGTCTTCCCCTATCATCTCGCCGTCTGCTTCGTCCCCATCCGCAGTCGACGATCCCGAAGAGGGGAAACAATGTCCGACGTCATGAACAGCATCTTCGACCGCACCCAGAACGAAACGCCCAGTTCAGAAAGCTACGACTACGGCACCGGAACCGACACCACCGAGGTCGGAACGCCTGAGCCGGACGCCACCACCGAAACCGCCGACGCGGCCGAAGCCGAGGGGAACGACACCGACGAAGCGGTCGCGGAGGAGGACAACGACGCGGCGGGCGAGGCCGCGGAGGAAACCGGCGAGGTGCCCGTGGTGGTCGCCGCCGCCGAGCCCGCCGCGGAGCCGGTCGTGGAGCCGGTCGTGGCCGAAACCCGGCCGGCGGCCGGAACTCGCGGCAGCACGACGGTCGCCGACGGAGTGGTGACCAAGATCGTCACCATGGTGGCCCGCAAGGCCGAAGGGGTGCACGAGCTCGACGAAGCCGGCACCTCGGTCGACGTCGACGGCGAGGTCGCGACGATCGCCGTCACGCTGGTGGTCGTGTACGGGCACCCGGTGAAGAAGCTGGCCGAGCAGCTCCGGATCGACGTGATCGAAGCGGTCGAGGACTACCTCGGTCTGGACGTCGCGCTGGTCGACGTCCACATCGCCGACATCCACGTCCCGGACGCCGGCTGACGTGACCGCGCGGTCTCGGGTGCCTTCCCGAGACCCCGAGACCGCGCGTCGATCAATGGTGCACGACGTAACGCAGGTGGAGCACGTCGCGGTCCGGCAGCTGCCGGACGAGCTCCAGTTCGGCCGGTCCCACCCCGTCGAACAGCCGGCGTCCGGCGCCGAGCAGCACCGGGACGAGGTGGACCTCGATTTCGTCCAGCTGACCCGCCTTCAGCAACGCCTGCGCGGCGCCCGCGCCGTGCACCATGACCGCGCGATCACCAGCTGCGGCGCGGGCTTCCTCCGCCGCCGCGGTGACATCGGTGAAGAACCGCGCGCTCCCGGGCGGGGTGTCGGCGGGATCGATGTGGTGGGTCAGCACGTGGATCGGGACGCCGTCGTGGTGGTCACCGCCCCAGCGGCCCGCGAGCTCGAAGGTCCGCCTGCCGGAGATCAGCGCGCCTGTCGCCGTCGCCTCGGCGTATACCTGGCCGCTGGGACCGTCGCCGTGGCGGTGGTCCAGCCAGTTGAACAGCCGGCCACCGCCCCGGCCCAGCTCCTGGCCCGGCCGGTCGTCCGGGCCCGCCACGAAGCCGTCGAGTGACATCGTCATGTACAGGCGGATCGGTCCGGTCATGAGGGCTCCTTCAGCTCGTTGTCAGTAGAGCGTCGAACGAGCCCCGCCCGGATCGACGCCCTAACGTGCCTTCGCCGCCGCGTCCTGGCACGCCGCGAGATCGACCGCGCGCAACGCCGAACCCACTCCGGCCAGCGCCACCGCGTTCATCGACAGCGACGTGACTCCCAACCCCGCCAGAGCCGGCGCCAGCGAAGGGTCCGCCGCCGCTTCGCCGCACACCCCGACCGGCTTTCCCGCCGCCGCGCCCGCCGTGGCCACCATGCCCACCAGGCGCAGCAACGCCGGCTGGTGCGGGTCGTTCAACGCGGCCACCGCGCCCAGCTGGCGGTCCGCCGCGAACACGTACTGCGCCAAGTCGTTCGTGCCCAGCGAAACGAAGTCGACCTCGGCAAGGATCTCCGCGGCGCACAACGCCGCCGCCGGGATTTCGATCATCACGCCGGCCCGGGCGATGCCCGCCGCGCGGGCGTGCGCCGCGAACCAGGCCGCCTCCGCCGCCGTCGCCACCATCGGGGCCATCACCGACAGCTCGGCGCCGGTGTCGGCGGCCGCCGCCGCGATCGCCGCCAGCTGGCGGTCCAGGAGCTCCGGCCGGTCGAACGCGACCCGCAGGCCACGGACGCCCAGCGCCGGGTTGGGTTCCGCGCCCATCGGCAGGAAGGCCAGCGGCTTGTCCGAACCGGCGTCCAATGTCCTGACGACGACCGGTTTGCCGGCGAACGGCGCCAGCACCGCGGCGTACGCGGCTCGCTGCTCCGCTTCCGTCGGCTCGGAAGTCGCCGACAGGTAGCAGAACTCGGTGCGGAACAGCCCGATCCCTTCGGCGCCCGCCGACGCGGCGGCGCGGGCGTCCGCGGCCGAGCCCACGTTGGCGAGCAGCTTCACGCGGTGGCCGTCAGCGAGGCGGCCGACGCCGTCCCAGGTAGCGCGGGGCGTCCGGGCCAGTGCCCGCACCACGCCGTCGGACGGCGACACCGTCCCCGCCGAACCGTCGACCGCGAGCCCGGGACTCGAAAGGTCCAGGACGCCGGCACACGCGACGACCGCGGGGATACCCAGTGCCCGCGCCAGGATCGCGGTGTGGCTCGTCGGGCCGCCTTCCGAAGTCACCAGCGCGAGCACCAGTTCCGGATCGAGGCCCGCGGTGTCGGCCGGCGCGAGGTCGCGCGCCACGAGCACGCTCGGCGACGTCAGGTCCGGGACGCCGGGCGGGGTCAGGCCGAGCAGGGCGGCGACGATCCGGTCGCGGACGTCCGCGACGTCCCGGGCGCGTTCGGCCAGGTAGCCGCCGGCCGCCCGCAGCGCCGTCATGAACTCCCCCGCCGCTTCCCACACGGCGCGCGGCGCGGGCAGCGAGCGGTCCCGCACGAGCTGTTCCGCGGACGCGATCAACGCCGGATCCGACGCCATCGCCGCGGTCGTCTCCAGCACCGACCGGGCATCTCCGGACACGGAACGGGCACGATCGGACAGTCGCGCGGCCACCTCGGCCGCCGTCGGCCCGATCTTGCCCGCTTCGGCGCCGAGGTCGTCCGGCGCCGGCGACGAAGCGGGTTCGGGCAGGTCAGCGGCCACGACGACACGGGGGCCATCGACCTGGCCGGGGCTGACTCCGACTCCGGACAACTGCATATCGGGACCTCCGGACGCAAAGGATCTCGTAACTGGGGATTGACAGTACGGTAACAACGGGCACAATCAAACGGCAACGGGCAAACATCGGAGAGGAACGGGCATGTACGCCGCCGAACGGCATCAGCTCCTGGCGCGACGCGCACATCGCGACGGCCGCGTCGACGTCAACGACGTCGCCACCGAACTCGGTGTCGCCCCCGAGACCATCCGCCGCGACCTCGGCGTCCTCGAACGCCAGGGTGTCGTCCGCCGGGTCTACGGCGGCGCGGTCGCGGTCGAGCGGCTCGACTTCGAACCCGAGGTCGCCCAGCGGGACCGGACCAACGCCGCCGAAAAGGACGCGATCGCCCGGGCCGCGCTCGACCTGGTGCCCGAGCGCGGCTCGATCCTGCTCGACGCGGGCACCACGACCAGCAGGCTCGCGACGTTGCTGCCCGCCGGCCGCGAGCTGACGGTGATCACCAACGCGATCCCGATCGCCTCGATCCTCGCCACCCGCCCGGGCGTCACGCTGCACATCCTCGGCGGCCGGGTCCGCGGGACCACGCTCGCCGCCGTCGAAGCCTGGACGCTGCGCGCGCTCGAGGGGCTGCTCGTGGACGTCGCCTTCCTCGGCGCCAACGGCTTTTCCGCCGAGCACGGCTGCACGACGCCGGACATGGCCGAGTCCGCGGTGAAGGCCGCCGTGGTCGCCGCCGCCCGCAAGCGGGTGCTGCTGGCCGACCACAGCAAGTACGGCAGCGACCAGCTCAGCCGCTTCGCCCGGCTGGCGGAGATCGACATGCTGGTCACCGACAGCGGCCTCGACGCCGGCGCGGTCGCCGAACTCGAGGAAGCGGGCCCGGAGGTGGTGCTGGCGTGATCGTCACCGTGACCCCCAACCCGAGCCTCGACCGGACCGCGCGGCTGGACCGGCTGCTGCGCGGCGAGGTGCTGCGCGCCGAGGCCGTCCGGCTCGACCCCGGCGGCAAGGGTGTCAACGTCGCCCGCGCGCTGGCCGCCGCCGGGACCCCGACCGTCGCGCTGCTGCCCGCCGGCGGCCCCGTCGGCGAACGGCTGGCCGACCTGCTCGCCCCCGAAGGCGTCCCGGTCGTCGCGGTGCCGATCGCCGGGACGACGCGCAGCAACATCACCCTCGTCGAAGCCGACGGGACCACGACGAAGATCAACGAACCGGGCCCGGAGATCTCCCCCGCCGAGCTCGCCACCCTCGAACGCCGCGCCGTCGAGCTGGCCGCGCGCGCCGAATGGCTGGTGTGCTGCGGAAGCCTCCCGGCCGGCGTGCCCGACGACTTCTACGCGCGGCTCACGAAGCTCGCCCACGAGGCCGGGGCGAAGGTCGCCGTGGACGCCTCGGGCGCGCCGCTGGCCGCCGCCTGCGCGGGCGGGCCGGACCTGCTCAAGCCCAACCTGGACGAGCTGACCGAACTGGCCGGCCGCCCGCTGCCGCTGCTCGGCGACGTCGTCGCGTTCTGCCGCGAGCTGATCTCCGGCGGCGTCGGCAGCGTGCTGGTCAGCCTCGGCGCGCGCGGCGCCGTGCTCGTCGAGGAGACCGAAACCTGCCACGCGCTCGGCCCGCTGGTCGCCGTGCGCAGCACCGTCGGCGCCGGAGACGCCGCACTCGCCGGGTTCCTCCACGCGGGAGGAACCGGCCCCCGAGCCCTGCGCACCGCGGTCGCCTACGGCACCGCCGCGGTCACGCAGGAGGGCAGCCGCATGCCCACCCCGCAGGACGTGCACCCGGACCAGGTTCGCGTGCTCGACGCCGATCCCACCTTCACCCTCAGCGGAGCCGCCGCATGACCACCCCAGACCTGATCACCGCCGACCTGGTCGACCTCGGGCTCGACGCCACGGACAAGCAAGCCGCCGTCCGCGCGCTGGCCGGACGGCTCGTCTCCGCCGGGCGGGTGACCGACCTCGACCTGTTCCTCAAGGACGTCGCCGCCCGCGAGGAGCAGATGGCCACCGGGCTCGAAGGCGGCATCGGCATCCCGCACTGCCGCTCGGCCGCGGTCACGACGCCGACGCTGGCGTTCGGCCGCAGCGACGCGGGCATCGACTTCGGCGCGCCGGACGGCCCGGCGAAACTGATCTTCCTCATCGCCGCGCCGGACGGCGGCGGCAGCGACCACCTCAAGGTCCTGGCCGCCCTCGCCCGCCGGCTTGTCCGGGCGGAGTTCAAGCAGACGCTCCTGGACGCCACCGACGCCGTCGCCGTCGCTTCGTACATCCACCAGGAGGTGGCCTGATCATGAAGTTCGTCGCCATCACCGCCTGCCCCACCGGGATCGCCCACACCTACATGGCGGCCGAATCCCTGGAGCAGACCGCCAAGGCCAACGGCGACACGATCGTCGTCGAAACCCAGGGCTCGGCCGGGTCCGAACCGCTGTCCGCCGAAGACATCGCGAGCGCGGACGCCGTCATCTTCGCCGCGGACCTCGCCGTGCAGGGCCGGGAACGGTTCGCCGGCAAGCCGATCGTCGAAGCACCGGTCAAGGCCGCGATCAACGACGCCGCCGGCCTGTTCGAGCGCGCCAAGGCCGCGGCCCGTGAGCCCGTCGCCGCCGGTGCCCCTGCTTCCGCCCCACCGGAGCTGACCTCGAAGGTCGGCGCGAACGACGGGCTCGGCACCCGGCTCCGCCAGTGGCTGATGACCGGCGTCAGCTACCTCATCCCGTTCGTCGCCGCGGGCGGCCTGCTCATCGCGCTGAGTTTCGCCTTGGGTGGCTACAAGATCGTCGACGCGCCGAAGGTCACCGAGCACTTCGACGCGGGTTCGGTCGCCGGCTGGGCCGCGCTGATGTTCCAGATCGGCAGCGCCGCCTTCGACTTCCTGGTGCCGGTGCTGGCCGGGTTCATCGCCTTCGCGATGGCCGACCGCCCGGCCATCGCCCCGGGTTTCGTCGGCGGCGCGATCGCCGTCACCGTCGGCGCCGGGTTCCTCGGCGGCCTCGTCGCCGGCCTGCTCGCCGGTGGCGTCGTGCTGGCGCTGAAGCGGATCCAGGTGCCGAAGGCCATGCGGGGCATCATGCCCGTGGTCGTCTACCCGCTGCTCGGGTCCATTGTGGTCGGTGTGCTGATGTACGTGGTGGTCGGCAAGCCGATCGCCGCCGCGACGACGGGCTTGACCAGCTGGCTCAACAGCCTCAGTGGCGCCAGCGCGCTGCTGCTGGGCGCGCTGCTCGGCCTGATGATGGCCTTCGACATGGGCGGGCCGGTCAACAAGGCCGCCTACGCCTTCGCCGTCGGCGGCCTGACCACCGGCGCGACGGCGTCACTGCAGATCATGGCCGCGGTGATGGCCGCCGGGATGGTGCCGCCGCTGGCGCTCGCGCTGGCGTCGACGGTGCGCAAGAAGCTGTTCACCGAAGCCGAACGTGAGAACGGCCGCGCGGCCTGGCTGCTCGGCGCGTCGTTCATCACCGAGGGCGCGATCCCGTTCGCCGCGGCGGACCCGTTCCGGGTGATCCCGTCGATCATGCTCGGCTCGGCCGTGACGGGGTCGCTGTCGATGGCCTTCGGGGCGACGCTGCGCGCCCCGCACGGCGGGATCTTCGTGCTCCCGCTGATCGGCAGCCCGCTGCTCTTCCTGGTGGCGCTGGTCGCCGGCACCGCGGTCGCCGCTGGTTCGGTGATCGTGCTGAAGCAGGCCCGCTTCCGCGCCGCCGAACGCTCCGCCGCCGTCAGCACCCAAGCCGTCAACGCGTGAAGGAGTCCCCGGTGAAGGAGTCCACTGTGTACCAGCGCCGCACGCTCGTCGCCAGCAGCGTCGGGTTGCACGCCCGGCCCGCCGGCCTGGTGGCCAAGACCGCGGCCGGGCAGCCGGCGAAGGTCCGGATCGCCAAGATCACGGCCGGTGTCGCGGGTGACCCGGTCGACGCGGCCAGCGTCCTCGGCCTGATGACCCTGGGCGCGGCCCACGGGGACGAGGTCGAGCTGACCGCCGAGGGCGACGCGGCCCAGGAGTCCGTCGACGCCTTGGCCGAGCTGATCGCCCAGGACCTGGACGCGTAGCGACAAGCGCCCCAATGTGGCGTTGGTTGCGTCCAACGCACCCAATGTGGCGGGGGGGGGGGGGGGGGGGCCCCCACCCCCCCGGGGACCGGCGGGGCGGGCACGGCGGGGGCCACGTC
>NZ_JBFBBN010000003.1:310436-373299 GCF_040682715.1 Amycolatopsis sp. NPDC051128
TCTTTCTGTTCCCGCGTCCCCCCCGCGTCCCGTCACACCCCCCCTCGGTTGGGGGGCGCCCCCCCCCCCCCCCGGCCGGGCCCCCCGCGCCCCCCCCCCCCCCCCCCCCCGCCACATTGGGGCGCTTGGGTCAGGACGGGCCGAGCAGGGCGATCGAAGCGCGGACCGCGAGTTCGGTGACGTCGCCCGCCCGGCCACCGTCCTCCACCGTCGTGGCGATCAGCTCGCGCAGGCCGCCCAGGAGCAGGATCGCCAGCTGGCGGGACGGCGGGCTGATGCCGGCCGCGCGCATTTCCGCCGTGTCCGTCAGCCGCTGCGTCATCGCGATGAACCCCTCCATCGCGTCGCGCTGCAGCTCGCGCGCCGGGGCGCCCAGCGCGGGCACGTCGCGGATCCAGCTCAGCGTGATCGCCGGTTCGGACTCCGCGCACGCGATCCACGTCTCGATCGCCTGGCGCACCTGGTCTTTCCACGGCGCGCCCGGGTCCACCGCGTCGGAGATCTGCTGGATCATCGAACGGTTCGCGTCGGCGAGCAGCGCGATGAAGCACTCTTCCTTGCCGGAGAAGTGTTCGTAGAACGTCCGGCGGGAGGTGCGGGCGCGGCGGACGATGTCGGCCACCGTCGTGTCGCGGAACCCGCCATCGGTGATCGACGCGGCGAGCCCGTCCAGCAGCCGCTGCCGGAACCGGCGGGTGTCCACGTCCACGGAAGTCACGCTATACCCCTCACTCTTGAAACCGGATGGTACACCGGCGTACCGTGACGGCGGTACGCAGGCGTACCAGGCGGGGCGGCCGCGCGGTCGTGCTCCGCCGAACCACCACCGGAGGTGCTTCTTGACCGAGCGGATCGCCGACGCCGGCCGGGGGATTTCCCTGGCCTACGAACGGATCGGGGACGCCGGCGCCGAGCCCGTCGTCCTGGTCGCCGGGCTGGGCCAGCAGCTGCACAGCTGGCCCGACGCCTTCTGCGCGCGGCTCGCCGAGCGCGGGTACGAGGTCGTCCGGTTCGACAACCGGGACGCCGGGCGCTCGACGCACCCGCGCTTCCGGCCGTCGAGCCTGCCCGCGATGTTCGCCGGGCGCTTCCCGCCGGAGCAGTACGACCTGAAGGACATGGCCGCCGACACCGTGGGGCTGCTCGACGCGCTGGGCCTGGACCGCGCGCACATCGCGGGCGTGTCGATGGGCGGCATGATCTCCCAGACGGTGGCGGCGCTGCACCCGGCGCGCGTCCGGACCCTGACGTCGATCATGTCGACGACCGGGTCCCGCCTCCTCGGCCGCCCGGCGCTCTCGACGGTGCGGATGATGGGCGCGAAGCCGCCGAAGTCCCGCGAAGAGGCCGTCGAAAGCGCCGTGAAGATGTTCCGGCACATCGGCTCGCACGGCTTCCCCTTCGACGAGGCCTGGGTGCGCGAAACGGCCGGGACGGGCTGGGACCGCGACCCGACGGCGGGCGGCGTGGGCCGCCAGCTCGGCGCGATCCTCAAGTCCGGCAACCGGACGGCGTGGCTCCGGAAGATCACCGCGCCGACGCTGGTGGTCCACGGCGACCGCGACCGGATGGTCCACCCGACCGGCGGCGCCGCCACCGCCCGCGCGATTCCCGGCGCCCGCCTCGAAACGGTCGCCGGCATGGGACACGACCTGCCCGAAGGCGCGTGGCCCACCGTGCTCGACCTCATCGACAAGCACGCGAGGAGCAGCGATGTCACGACCCCGTAGCCGCACCGGCCCGCGGCGGACGGAGGCCGTCCGATGACCGGCCACGTCGACGTGCTGATCGTCGGCGCCGGGTTGTCCGGCGTCGGCGCGGCCCACCACCTCCGCACGGCGTTCCCGCGCAAGACGTTCACGATCCTCGAAGCCCGCGACGCCATCGGCGGCACGTGGGACCTGTTCCGCTACCCGGGCGTGCGGTCCGATTCGGACATGCAGACCCTCGGCTACCGGTTCCGCCCGTGGACCGACGCGAAGGCCATCGCGGACGGCCCCTCGATCCTCCGCTACGTCCGCGACACCGCGGCCGACGCCGGGATCGACCGGTTCATCCGGTTCGGCCACCGGGTCGTCCGCGCCGGATGGTCCACGGAGGACGCACTGTGGACGGTCGAAGCGGTGCACGACGGGAAGCCGGTGCGGGTCACCGCGAAGTTCCTCTACCTGTGCAGCGGCTACTACGACTACGAGTCCGGCCACACACCGGAGTTCCCGGGCCTCGAGAACTTCGGCGGCACCGTCGTGCACCCGCAGCACTGGCCCGAGGACCTCGACTACACCGGCAAGAAGGTCGTCGTGATCGGCAGCGGCGCGACCGCCGTGACGCTCGTCCCCGCGATGACCGACCGCGCCGCGCACGTGACGATGCTGCAGCGCTCCCCCACCTACATCCTTTCGCTGCCCGCGGAGGACGCGCTGGCCAACCGGCTGCGCGGGCTGCTCGGCCCGCGGCTGGCCTACCCGATCGCGCGCTGGAAGAACGTCGCGGTGAGCACGCTGATCTACCAGCTCAGCCGGCGCCGGCCGGGCGTGGTCAAGGCCCTGATCCGCAAGGCGGCGATGAAGCAGCTGCCGCCCGGGTACGCCGTCGACACCCACTTCAAGCCGCGGTACCAGCCCTGGGACCAGCGGCTCTGCCTGGTGCCGGACGGCGACCTGTTCCGCTCGATCCGCCGCGGCGACGCCTCGATCGTCACCGATCGGATCGCGGCCTTCACCCAGAACGGGCTGCGGCTCGAGTCCGGCGGGGAACTCGAGGCGGACGTCGTCGTCACCGCCACCGGGCTGCGGCTGCTGGCCTTTGGCGGCATCGAACTCGTCGTGGACGGCGACCCCGTGAAACTGCCGGAAACCATGGCGTACAAGGGAATGATGCTCAGCGGCGTGCCGAACTTCGTGTTCACCATCGGGTACACGAACGCGTCGTGGACGCTCAAGGCCGACCTCGTCGGCGAGTACGTCGTCCGGCTGCTGCGCCACCTCGACCGGCACGGGCACGACCAGTGCGTCCCGGTCAACGACGACCCGGCGGTCACCGAGCGGCCGCTGCTGGACTTCGACGCCGGGTACGTCGTGCGGTCGGTCGACGAGTTCCCGAAGGCCGGCTCGCGGGCGCCGTGGCAGCTGGGCATGAGCTACGCGCACGACGTCGTCAAGCTGCGGCACGGCCGGATCGACGACGGCGCGCTCCGGTTCTCGCGGCGACCGGCGGGAGCGGGCAGACTGGGCGCATGACGCTCCGTGACTCGCCCCGCCGGGGCCGCTGACATGCACTCCGCCGGCCTCGTGCTGCACCCGCGCCGCGACTCGGCGGCCGCCGTCGAGGCCGTGCTCGACTGGGCCGGCAACCGGGGCATCGAGATCCTCGGCATCGCCGACGAGATCGTCCGCCTGAACTGCGCGGCGGTCGGGGTGACGGCCGAGGAGCTCGGCCGCCGGTCCGACCTGGTGGTCAGTCTCGGCGGCGACGGCACGATGCTGCGGGCCATGCGGCTGGCCGACGGGCAGCGCGCGCCGGTGCTCGGGGTCAACCTCGGCAAGCTCGGCTTCCTGGCCGAGGTCGACGTCCCCGACCTGCCCGGCGCGCTGTCGGCGATCGACGACCACCAGTTCACGGTGGAGCCGCGGCTGGCCGTCGACGCGGTGCTGAACGGACGGCGGATCACGGCGTTCAACGACATCGCGGTGGTGCGCGTGCCGGGCAACGGCAGCGCGGTGGTCGCGGTGCGCGTCGGCGGCCAGCCGTTCGTGAGCTACTCGGCCGACGCGGTGATCGTCGCCACCCCCACCGGCTCGACGGCGTACAGCTTCTCCGCCGGCGGCCCGATCACCAGCCCGGCGGTGGAGGCACTGCTGGTGACGCCGGCGGCGCCGCACTCCGCGTACAGCCGGGGCGTGGTGCTCTCGGTGCACGACGAGGTCACCCTGGACATCCTCCCGACCAGCGGACGGCTGGCGGTGGAGATCGACGGCCAGGTCGAGGGATACGTCTCCCCCGGTGACCGCCTGGACCTGCGGGCCCGCCCCAGCGCGGCGCGGGTGGTGCGGCTGGGGATGACGACGTTCTACCAGCGGGCCCGGCGCAAGCTGCGGCTCACCGACTCCGCCGAGATCCCCCAGGACGGCGAGCACTGAGCGTGGGCTGCGTCACAACGCGACCGCGTCGGCAATGGTCACGGAAAGGTCACGGGTAGCGTCCGCGGCTCCGCCTGAACCAGCCGAGCCGCCCCGGAGTGTCTTACCGCATGCTGTGTCCCGCACCCGTCCACCCGTCACTCCGGTCGCGCCTGCTCGTGCCCGGCGCGCTGGCGGCCTTCGCCGGCGCCGTCGTCCTCCTCGCCGTGCTGCACCTCGACCGGCGGCTCGCTCCGCTCGACCCGGTCAGCACGATGCTCAGCGACTACGCGCTGAGCCCGGGCCGGCGACTGTGGGACGGCGCCCTCATCCTCACCAGCACCGGCTCGGCGCTGCTGCTGGTCGCGCTCTACCGCCGTGGGCTGCTGGCGAATCCGGCGCTGGTGGTGGCGAAAGCGCTGTGGTGCGTCAGCCTGCTGGCGGTCGCGATCTTCGCGAAGGACCCGCAGGGCGGCGCGATCACCGCCACCGGCAAGATCCACCTCTACGCCTCGGCGGTGACCTGCCTCAGCCTCCCGGTCGTCGGCTGGGCCCTCGGCAGGCGGCACCGCGACGACCCGCGCTGGCGGCGGTTCGCCACCTGGTCACGACGCCTCGCGCTGGCCGCGATCCCGTTCTACCTGCCGTTCATCGTCCCGTTCGCGGTCAACGTCGTCCTCGGCGGCCACCTCCCGACCGTCGCGACCGGCTTGGTGGAGCGCCTGATGATGATCCTGGAGATCGCCCTGCTCGCGGTTCTCGGCCACTGGGCGCACCGCGCGATGCGCCCGGCCGGGGTTCAGGTGGCGGCGTAGTCCTCCGGCTGGTCGCGGGTGCGGTGCAGCAGCCAGTCGCGGGCCGTGCGGATCAGCGCGTACCGCACCGCGCCCGTCCGGCCGTGCAGCGTGAACAGGATCCGCTTGGCCGTCCGGTCGTGCTCCTCCCACCAGCCGGTGTCGGCGATCTTCTTGGTCTCGTCCTCGTACGCGAGGTGGTCGAGCGCGTGGTCGGGCACGGCGACCGCGAGCCGGTCGCCCGCCGCGTCCGGCGGGAGGCCGCGCGGCACGGCCCAGGACCGCAGCACGCCGTCCTCCTCGAGGCGCAGGTCGAAGTGGTGCCGCGGATGCCAGTGCTCGTGCAGCACGAACGCCGGTCGCCGATCGCTCACGCCGTTCACGATGCCAGAAGTCCCGCGCCCGGCTAGGTTTGCTTCCTCGCGGAGAACGGGGAGGCCCGGGGTGAGTGTCGCGGCGGGGGCGAACCTGGCCGGTGGCGTGCTGCCGGCCGCGGCCGCGGTGGCCCTCGTGGTGTTCGCCGTGCGGCTGGCGCGCGAACCGCGGCGGCTCGGCAACGCCGTCTGGCTCGGCCTGGCGCTCCTGCTGACCGCACTGTGGCTGCTGCGCCAGGCATTGCACCTGGAGTGGCTGACGCCGGCGCTGCTGGCGCTGCTCGCCGTCGCGGGGGTGCTCGTCGCGCTGGTGCTGCCGGCCGCGCTGCTCGTCAACGGGCTGCGGATGTGGCGGCGGGAGGGGCGCGGCGGCGGGAACCTGCTGTCCCTCGGCCTCGGCGCCGGACTGCTCGTCCTGGAGGCGCTGTTCTTCGTCCCGCTCGGCCGGTGGGGCTCGGCGGTCGTGACCATCGCCGCGGTGCTGGCCTGCTACTTCGGGTTCCTGTTCCTGTCGCTGCTGGTGTACTCCGTGGCGTACGGCCGCATCCGCCGGCGTGGCGGGCTCGACGCCGTCATCGTGCTCGGCTGCGGGCTCGACGGCGACCGGGTGTCGCCGCTGCTCGCGGCCCGGCTCGACCGCGCGCTGCGGCTCTACTCCCAGGAGACCACGCCCCCGCTGCTGGTGGTTTCCGGCGGACGCGGCCCGGGCGAGACGGTCGCCGAGGCCGAAGCGATGCACGCCTATCTCCGGGAACGCGGCGTGCCGGAAGACCGGATCCTCCGCGAGGACCGGGCCCGGTCGACCGAGGAGAATCTGCGGTTCTCGGCCGGTCTGCTCCCCGGCGACGCCCGCCGGGTGGTGGCGGTGACCAGCGACTACCACGTCTTCCGGACGGCGGTGGAGTGCCGGCGCCTCGGCCTCCCGTTCCCCGCGACGGGTTCCCCGACGGCGCGGTACTTCCTGCCGAGCGCGTTCCTGCGGGAGTTCGCGGCGCTGATCCTGCACTACCGGCGGACGACGATCGGGGCGTGCGTCCTGATCGTCGCGGCCGGGTTCGCGCTGACCGTTGCCGGTTGACGGCCGGACGTATAGGTCGTTATACACATCTAGTGCGGCTCGTCGTCGGCGTCGCGCGCGAAACCCGCACCGGTACTTGGCCCGGGCGCGCATAAGCGATCTCGCCACGGGGAACCCGGAACACATGGCGCGCACCGAATCCGCGGCCGGGGTACCGAAGCCCGGCCCGGCTCCCGTTCAGGGCATGGGGATGCTCATCGGCCTGCTGTTCCTCGTGCTCGGCGCGTTCGAGCTGATGCCGGGGGTCACCGTGGGCGACGGGCCGGGCCGGCTGTTCGGTGTGTTCGCCGTGTCCGGGGCGTGGACGCTCGCGCACCTGGTCACCGGCGTCGCCGCCGTGTTCTGCACCCGGTCCGCGAAGCTGTCCAGCCGGTTCCTGCTCGTCGGCGGGGCCTGCTACGCGCTGCTCGGGATCGCCGGGCTCCTGCCGCTGCCGCGCGCGTTCGACGAGGTGTTCCCGATGAACACCGCCGGAATCTGCCTCGCCCTCGGCTTCGGCACGGCGATGCTCATCCTCGGCGCGGGCTGGCGCCGGCGCCGGCCGGTACGGCGCCGCTGACGGCGTCCGGTCGCGGAAACCGCGCCACGACGGCGGTGGCGAGCACTGCCAGCCCGAAGAAGACGTAGCCGTTCCCGGTGAGCTGCTGGACCAGGGTCCACCGGCTCTCCACCTCCGCGCCGCGCGGCCACCACCACTGCGGGCCGGCGACGAACAGGACCGCGCCCACCCCGGCCAGGACGGCGAATCCGCGCCGCCGGGTGCGGCGGGCCAGGTGGGCCCAGCCGAGCAGGACCACCAGGGCCCAGACCCAGTGGTGTGTCCAGGAGATCGGCGAGACCAGCAGCCCGCCGACCGCGTTCAGGCCGAGCGCGACGGTGGTCTCCCCCGCCGCGAGCGCGCGCCGCACCCCCAGCGCGGTGAGCACGAGCACCAGCGCCACCAGCGGCAGCCACCACGCGGTGCGGGCCTCCGCCGGCACGCCGGCTCTGGCCAGCAGCCCCAGCAGCGACTGGTCGCCGGCGTAGGTCGGTTCGCCGACGCGGCCGGTGTCCCACAGCGCGCCGGTCCAGTAGCGGACCGAGTCCGCGCCGGCGACCAGGAACCCGAACGCCGTCGCGGCCAGGAAGGTCACCACGGCGGTGATCGCCGCCCGGTTGTCCCGGCGGAGCAGGAAGTACAGCAGGAACACCGCCGGGGTCAGCTTCACCGCGGCGGCGAGGCCGATCAGCAGGCCACGCGGCCACCGCGGGGTGTCCACGAGGACGTCCAGCACGACGAGGGCCAGCAGCAGGAGATCGAGCTGGCCGGCGTAAACCGTGCGCAGCACCGGTTCCAGCACCTCGGCGGCCGGCAGCAGCACCGCGATCCGGCGCCAGTCGCACCGCGCGCCGAGGGCCCGGAGCACCGTCGCCAGCACCAGGGCCAGGACACCGAGGGTGAGCAGGGTGAGGGCGAGGCAGGCGGCCCAGTACGGCAGCAACGTCAGTGGCGCCAGCACGATCGCCGCGAACGGCGGGTAGGTGAACAGCAGGAGCTGGCCATCCCCGGTGGGCGGCAGCACGCCGTAAAGCGCTTCTCCGCGCAGCAGCGCCGCCGAGCCCAGGCGGTAGACGTCCAGGTCGACGCGGTACGCCGGGAACCGCCACCGGCCGTCGTTGTACGACACGAGCAGCGCCACCAGGACGAGCAGTTGCGCGCCCAGCAGCACATACGCGTTCCCCAGCCTGGCCCGCACCTCTCATCCCCCTCCGGTCGTTCTCTCGCATTCTGTCGGGTCCGCCCGCGGCCGCCATCCGGGAAACCCCCGGACCGCCCCCGGGAAAACCGGTTGCCCGCCGTGCCACCCTGGACGCATGGGGACCCCGGACGGCTTCACTTACCGCACCGACGAGCACGGCACGGTGACGATCACCCACCACGGCCGCCCGGCGGGAACGCTGCGCGGGGAAGCGGCCGCGCGTTTCCTGGCCGCGGCGGCCCGGGGCGACGACCCCCAGCTGCTGATGGCCCGCGTGACGGGCAACTACAAGCACGGCAACGAACGGCGGGCCCGTGAGCACCCGCGCAACCGGGGTCGCTGACCGGAGTTTCTCGGCTGTTCGGGGCAACCGCCTGCTTCCGATGGGCTAACATCGGCCCCCGTGCCGAGTTCGTCAGAAATTCACGCCAATCCCAATACCGGCTTCGCGTGGTTGAGGATGATCGGCGCGGTCACGGTCATCGTCGACCACAGCATGCCGCTGCTGCACCCGCAGCGGCTGACGATCTTTCCCGCGTCCTGGCACATGTCGCCGGGCTACCTCGCGCTGATGGGCTTCTTCGCGATGAGCGGCTACCAGATCCAGGACAGCTGGGCTCGCGACGCGTCATGGTGGCGGTTCGCCGCGCGGCGACTGCTGCGGATCATGCCGCCGCTGGTCGTGGTGCTGCTGGTGACCGTGTTCGTGATCGGCCCGCTCGTCACGACCTGGCCCGCGCACGACTACTGGACCCACGTCCAGACGTGGCGCTACCTCGTCGGCACGACCGTGCTGTTCTACCTGCAGCACCAGCTGCCCGGCGTGTTCACCGGCAATCCGTACCCGTTTTCCGTGAACGGCGCGATCTGGACGCTGCCGATGGAGCTGCTCGGGTACGCGCTGGTCCTCGTCGTCGGTCTCGTCATGCTCATCGGTGTGCCGCGGTGGTTCCTGTTCCTCGTCCTCGGCGGCATGGTCTACACCGACAGCGTCCTGCGGGCGACGTTCGAGTACCACGGGGCGGGCGGCTCGCTGCTGGTCGTCCCGATCGGGTCGACGGTGTCGTTCCTGGTCCCGTTCGTGATCGGGATGGTGCTGCACGCCTACCGGGACCGGATCCCGTTGCGGCCCTGGGTCGCGATGGCGCTGTTCGCCGCTTACCTGGCGCTGAGCCAGACGCCGGCGAGCCGGTACGCGCTGGCGCTGAGCGCGGCCTACGGGTCGATCACGCTGGCCATGCACTGGCCCCGGAAGCTCGAGGCCGCCGCGCCCCACGTCTACGGCAGCTACGGCACCTACATCTGGGGCTTCCCGATCCAGCAGCTGCTCATCCTCGCCGGGGTGCGGCAGGTGTGGCTGCTGATCCTGCTGGCCGTGCCGGTCTCCTACGTCGTCGGCCAGTTGTCCTGGCACTACGTCGAAAAGCCGACGCAGCGGCTGCGCCGGCACCTGACGCCGCCGCCGCCGGTCCGGCGGCCCGTGCCGCCCCGGCTGCCCCTCGCCGCGGGCGCGCCCACCCGGAGAGCCTGAGCTTCCTGGTCGCGTCGTCTTCGCTGCGGCATGCTGGCGCGGTGACCTACGACGTGCGGACGATCCGCAAGCACTTCCCCGCGCTCACCGCCGGCGCCGCCCACTTCGACGGCCCTGGCGGCTCGCAGGTCCCCGACGTCGTCGGGGAAGCGGTCGCCGGGACGCTCTGCGCCGCGATCGCCAACCGCGGCGTCGTCACCGCCGCCGAACGGCGGGCGAGCGCGGTCGTCACCGAAGCCCGGCTGGCCGTCGCCGACCTGCTCGCCGCCGACCCGGCCGGGGTCGTCTTCGGCCGCAGCATGACCCAGCTGACCTACGACTTCTCCCGCACCCTCGCCAAGAACTGGGGCCCCGGCGACGAAATCGTCGTCACCCGGCTCGACCACGACGCGAACATCCGGCCGTGGGTGCAGGCCGCGGCGGCCGCCGGCGCCACCGTGCGCTGGGCGGACTTCGACCCCGGCACCGGGGAGCTCGCCACCGGCGCCGTCGCCGGGCTGCTGTCGGAGCGGACCCGGCTGGTCGCGGTCACCGCGGCGTCGAACCTGCTCGGCACCCGGCCGGACATCCCGGCGATCGCGGCCGCGGCGCACGACGCCGGCGCGTTGCTGTACGTCGACGGCGTGCACCTCACTCCGCACGCGGCGGTCGACGTCACGGCGCTCGGAGCGGACTTCTACGCCTGCTCGCCGTACAAGTTCCTCGGCCCGCACCTCGGACTGGTCGCGGCGGCACCGGCCCTGCTGGAAACGCTCCACCCGGACAAGCTGCTGCCCTCGACCGACGCCGTCCCGGAGCGCTTCGAACTGGGCACGCTCTCGTACGAGCTGCTGGCGGGCACGACGGCGGCCATCGACTTTCTCGCCGGGCTCGTCCCCGGCACCGGCACGCGCCGCGCTCGGCTGCTGGCCTCGTTCGCGGCGTTGGAGGAGCACGAGAACGCGTTGCTCGCCCGCCTCGACGCGGGGCTGGCCGCGCTGCCGGGAGTCACCCGGCACGGCGCACCGGAGCGGCCCCGCACGCCGACGGCACTGTTCTCCGTCGAGGGCGTAGCGCCCCGGGCGGTGTACGAACACCTTGGGGCCCAAGGGGTGAACGCCCCGGCGGGCAGTTTCTACGCGATCGAATGCGCCCGGCACCTCGGGCTCGGCGACGCCGGCGCGGTCCGGGCCGGAATCGCGCCGTACACAACGGACACCGACGTCGACCGGCTGCTGGCCGGCCTGAAGTCCCTCCCCCGGTCATGAGTGCGCGACCGGCTTGAAGCGCCCCAATGTGGCATTCGGGCAAGGCCGGGCAGTTGGCTGCGGCAGCGAGCTGTCAAGCTGCCCGGCCTTGGGCATTCGGGGCATCCAACGCACCCAATGTGGCGTTCGGTGCGCTGGACGCACCCAACGCCACATTGGGGCGCTTGAGCCGGATTGCCGGCCGGCTACGGCACCGGGGCGAACCCGGCCGGGCGCGCGGTGAACGTGCCCCGGCCCCGCGTCCGGCCGCGGAGCCGGTTCGCGTAGCCGAACAGCTCCGCGACCGGCACCGGTCGCGGTCACCACCGCCGTGCCCGCCCGCACGACCGAACCGGCCACCCGGCCCCGCCGGGCGGCGAGGTCGCCGAGGACGCCGCCGACGGCGTCGGCGGGCACGGTCACCACGACCTCGGCGACCGGTTCGAGCAGCCGCAGCACACTGCCGCGCAAGGCTTCCCGCAGGCCGAGCCGGCCCGCCGTCCGGAACGCCAGGTCCGACGAGTCCTTCGGGTGGGTCGCCCCGTCGGTCAGGGTGACGCGCAGGCCGGTCACCGGGTGCCCGCCCAGCGGGCCCTCGGCGAGCGCGTCCCGGCAGCCGGCTTCGACCGCGCGGACGTACTCGCGCGGCACCCGGCCGCCGACGATCGCCGAGGCGAACGCGAAACCGTCCTCGGCAGGCTCGACGTCCAGGACCACGTGGGCGAACTGGCCCGCCCCGCCGTCCTGCTTGACGTGCCGGTACAGCAACCCCGACACGCCGCGGACCACGGTCTCCCGGTGCGCGACCTCCGGCCGCCCCACCGCGACTTCGAGCCCGCGGTCGCGCCGCAGCTTCTCCACCGCCACCTCCAAGTGCAGCTCGCCCAGCCCGGACAGCACCGTCTGCCCGGTCTCCGGATCGGCCCGCACGACCAGCGACGGGTCCTCCTCGGCCAGCCGCGCCAACGCCGACGTCAGCCGTTCGCCGTCGCCCGCGCGGCGGGCTTCGACGGCCACCGAGACCACCGGGTCCGCCGTCACCGGCGGCTCCAGCAGCACCGGGTCGCCGGGCGCGCAGAGCGTCGCACCGACGCGCGCCGCCTTGGGCCCGGCCACCGCGACGATGTCACCCGCCACCGCACTGTCCACTTCGGAATGCCGGTCGGCCTGCACGCGCAGGACCCTGGCGATCCGTTCGGTCCGGCCGGCGCCCGCGTCCCGCACCTGGTCCCCCTTTCGCAGCGTGCCCGAATAGATCCGGAGGTACGTCAGCCGTCCCGTGGCCGTCGAGACGACCTTGAACACCAGCGCGGCCAGCGGCGCCGCCGGGTCGGCGGGCCGGTCGACGCGCACCGGCGGCACCTCCGCCGGCGACGGCAGGTAGGCCACGACGGCGTCCAGCAGCGGCTCGATCCCGCGGTCGCGGTAGGCGGAGCCGCACAGCACCACGAGACCGTCGCCGGTGCGGGTCAGGTCGCGCAGCGCCTTCTCCAGCGTCTCCGCCGTGACCGTTCCCGTGGCGCAGAACTCGTCCAGCGCCAGGGGATGCCGCTCGGCGACGGCTTCCACCAGCACCCGGCGGCGCCGGTTCGCCTCGTCGCGCAGGTCGTCCGGCACCGGCTCGTCCGCACCACCGGGCCACCGCAGCGCCCGCAGGCGCAGCAGGTCGACGACGCCGGTGAAGCCGTCCTCGCGCCCGATCGGCAGCTGCACGACCAGCGGCACCGGGTGCAGCCGCCGCCGGATCGAGCCGACGGCCGCGTCGAGGTCGGCGCCCGCGCGGTCGAGCTTGTTGACGAAGGCGATCCGCGGGACGCCGTGCCGGTCGGCCTGCCGCCACACGGTTTCGCTCTGCGGTTCGACGCCCGCCACGGCGTCGAACACCGCGATCGCGCCGTCGAGGACCCGCAGCGACCGCTCGACCTCGTCGGTGAAGTCGACGTGGCCGGGGGTGTCGATGAGGGTGAGCCGGTGGCCGTCCCACGTGCAGCTGACGGCCGCGGCGAAGATGGTGATGCCGCGGTCGCGTTCCTGCGGGTCGAAGTCGGTGACGGTGGTGCCGTCGTGGACCTCGCCCGGTTTGTGGGTGGCTCCGGTGCGGTGGAGGATCCGTTCGGTGACGGTGGTCTTGCCCGCGTCGACGTGGGCGAGGATGCCCAGGTTGCGGACGATGGTCAGGTCTCGGGTGGTGGCGCGCACGGCACGGTCCTTCGTGGACGATCCGGATCAGGACGGCGCGATTCCCCGTGACGGCGGGGTTCAGGTACGCGTCACGGATTCCGGTGCGAGCCGCGCGGCAGGCACCGGGGACGCGGAGACACCAGGATCACCTCGGACCGCGACCGGGGAGCAACGGCGACGCACACGGCCGGCTCCCCTCGTTCGACGCGATCTGGATTCCGGGGCAGCATAGCGGCGGCCGACCGGGCTGCCAACCGGATTTCGACGCGCCGAACCGGAATCACGGGTGATACCCCTCGGGTCACACGTGATGCCCTTTCCCGCACGGCGGGCGCCTGTCCCAGCTCAGTCCACAGTGGACGCGGGACCTGGTCAGTACAGCACCGGTCGCCCGGCGGTGATGATTTCCGCCCGGCGCGGAGCCATCTGCGCGTACCACGCCGAGAAGCGGGCCTCGGCCGCGTCGCTCAGGTGCACTCCGGGCCCCAGCTTGGAGACGACGTACGCCCATTCCCCGCCGTCGCACAGCACCAGCTCACCTCGGGGCCGCCGGGCCTGCAGTTCCGCGGCGCACCGGGCCCCGCCCTCGCCGGCGTTGCCGTCCTTCAAGCACCGCACGAGGTCGTCGATGGCCTCGCCGGCCGTGCCGAACGTCGCCCACCGGGGCTTCGGGGTCGGCTGCCCGAGCCGCCACGGTCGGAAGAACGCCGTCCAGCTCCAGCCCGGCCCGGTCTGCCCGGGTCGCTCCCCCGGGCTCGGCTCGGCGGTCCGCGGGACGACGATGTTCGACGGGGTGGGTCGCACGGGCTCCTCCTGATCCGGCCGCACCGGGGGAATCCGGGCTGCCACGCCCCGAACCTAGCCACCACCGATGAAATCCGGATGAAACCACCTAGCCCAGCAGCTCCCGGTGGGTGCGCCGCAGTTCCTCGCCGGGCTCCACCCCGAGGTCCGCCGCGAGCCGGTCGCGGATGCGGCCGTACACCGCGATCGCCTCCGCGCGGCGGCCCGTCGCCCGCAGTGCCCGCATCAGCAGCACGGCCAGCGGCTCGCGGTGCGGCTCGAGCGCCAGCACGGCGGACAGCTCGTCGGCCGTTTCCGCCGCCCGGCCCAGCCTCAGCTGCAGCCGCGCCTTGCGGGTCCACAGCGTGCTCCGGCGCTCGGTCAGCCGCAGCCGCTGGCCCTCCGCGAACGGCCCCGGCAACCCGGCGAGGGGCTCGCCGTGGAACAGCCCGAGCGCCGCGGCGCAGGACGCGACGGCGGCCGCCAGGTCGCCCGCCTCCTCGGCGACGCCGGCGTCCGATTCGAGCTGCGCCAGGCGGGCCATGTCGATCCGCACGCCGTCGGCGGCGAACCGGTAGCCGCCGCGGGTGCGGCCGATCACCGAGTCCGGCGTCCGCTCCCCCGGCCCGCGCAGGCACTTGCGCAGCCGGTGCACGTACACCGGCACCACCCGGCCCCCGGTGCCCGGCGGCTCCAGCCCCCACACGCCGTCGAGCAGTTCCGACTGGCTGACCATGACACCCGGGCGGAGCAGCAGCGCGGCCAGCAGCGCCTGCTGGCGCACCGGGCCCAGGTCCAGCGGGGCGCCGCCGCGCCACGCGCGCAGCGGCCCCAGCACCGAGAACCGCAGTCCGGGCACCGGGTCCGGCTCCGGAACCGGCGACATCGGCGCGTCGTCCACAATGGACCCGGACGGCGCCGTCCGCGGGCTGACGATGCCGTGGTCGAACGCGTACACGACGGCCGCGGCGCGATCGCGCAACCCCAGCTTGGTGAAGATCCGGCTCAGGTGGCTCTTCACCGTCAGCTCCGAGACGACCAGCGCGGCGGCGATCTCGGCGTTGCTCAGGCCACGGCCGGCCGCGCGCAGCACGTCCAGCTCGCGCGGCGTCAGCGTCCCCGGCGGCGGGGCCGCGGGCCCGTCGGCGGCCGCGCGCCGGTACGTCGTGAGCACGCGCGCGGTCACCGCCGCGTCGAGCCAGGCGTCGCCCGCCGCGACCGCGCGCACGGCGCGGATGAGGTCCTCGGCGGGCGAGTCCTTGAGGATGTAGCCGACCGCGCCCGCGCGCAGGGCGCCCGCGAGCAGCTCGTCGTCGTCGAAGGTGGTCAGGGCCAGTACCGGCGGGCGGCCGCCGGCCCGCCGCAGCCGCCGGGTCGCCTCGATCCCGTCGACGCGTTTCATCCGCAGGTCCATCACGACGACGTCCACTTCCGCGGCGGCCACGGCGGCGGGCACGTCCTCGCCGTCGCCGCACTCGCCCGCGATGACGAACCCGTCGCGGCGGCGCAGGATCCGCCGCAGCCCGGAGCGCACGAGCTCCTGGTCGTCGACCAGCAGCACCCGGACGGCTTCCCCGTCGACGGCCGTCACGGAGCGGCACCCACGGGCACGCTGACCGCGACCACCCAGTCCGGCCCCTCCGGTCCCGCGCTCAGCTCGGCGCCCAGCTGGCCCGCCCGCGCGGACATCCCGGTCAGGCCCGACCCGCCCGCGCCCGCGGCCGCCGGAGCCGAGAGCCGGTTGCGGACGGTGAGCCGGGCCCCGGCGGCGCCGACGTCCAGCCGCATCCGCGCCGGCGCGCCCCCGCCGTGCTTGGCGACGTTGGCCAGCGACTCCTGCGCGATCCGGTAGAGGCCGAGGCCGGCCAGGTCCGGCAGCGCCGCCAGGTCGCCGCGCTGCTCGTAGCGGACCTCGAGCCCGGCCGCGCGGGTGCGCTCGACCAGCGCCGGGATGTCGCCGGCGCCCGGCAGCGAGTGCGTGCCGGCGGGCGCCTCGGCGAGCAGGCCGACGGTCCGGCGGATGTCGGCCATCGCCGCCCGTCCGACGCGTTCGGCCTCCTCGAGCCCCTCGACGGCTTCGTCGACGTCCCGGTCCTGCCGCAGGGCGCGCCGGGCGCCGGTCAGGTGCAGCAGCGTGATGCTCAGCGAGTGGGCGACGACGTCGTGCACCTCGCGGGCGATCCGCTGCCGCTCGGCGAGGACGGCCTGGTCGCGGACGGCGTCCCGCGCCGCGCGCTCGGCGTCCAGCGCCCGCCCGTACCAGCGGCCCATGAGCCCGCCCGACAGGCCCAGCAGCACCGCGGCGACGTAGACCGGGAAACCGACCAGCCCGACCCGGGCCGCCGCCACGCCGAGCATCGCCACACTCGAGCCGGCCACGGCGAAGGCGAAGGCCGGCCGGGTGATCAACGCCGTTTCGGCGGCCAGCACCACCAGCAGGACCGGGGAGAAGTCCGGGACGACCGGATCGGCCAGGAGGATCCCGACGGCCGCGAGGACGGTGAGCACCTTCAGCCACGCCGGCGCGATCACGCCGGTCACCGCCCAGCCGAGCGCGGTCACCATCGCCAGCAGCCCGGCCAGCGCCGACGGCACCAGTGCCCCCCGCTGGGCCACCGCGGCCACGGCGAGCACCGCGCAGACGACCGTCGCCGCCACCGGGACCCACCAGGGCAGCCCGATACCGGCCCGGCCGAGGCTCGTCTCCAGGCGGGCCCGCAGCCCGCTCACCACCCTCGCCCCCACACCGGTCAGCCTAGGAACCTCCCCGGGCGGGCGCATCCCGCCCGGGGAGGACACGGCGGTTCACCGGGATTTCATCGGCCCAGGTCCGTCCACTGTGGCGCCCGTCCGGACCACCGCGCACAGCAGGCCGGGAACGGCCACGGCCCGGCGGTGACGATCATCGGGTCCGGCAGGCTGATCGACGCGATCCGCCGCCGCCGGGCAGCCGTTCGGCACGGCGAGCCCTCCGCGCTCATCTGAGCAGTGACGGAAAACTCGCGAGATTCCCCTGGACGCCAGACTGCGCCACGGCCCACGAAGGCCCTAGGGTTCGCATCATGAAGGTCGGCCTGCTCACCCGGGAATACCCGCCGGAGGTCTACGGCGGCGCCGGGGTCCATGTGGAGTTCCTCGCCCGGGAGTTGCGGCCGCTGGTCGATCTCGACGTGCACTGCTGGGGCGCCGACCGCGACGGCGCCACCGGGCATACCGACCCGCACGGCTACCGCCAGCCCGCCTTCACGACCATGGACATCGCCGTGTCCATGGCGAACGCCCTCGAAGGGCACGACCTCGCGCACAGCCACACCTGGTACGCGAACCTGGCCGGGCACCTGGCGAAGCTGACGCACGGCATCCCGCACGTGGTCACCGCGCACTCGCTGGAACCGCTGCGGCCGTGGAAGGCCGAACAGCTCGGCGGCGGCTACCGCGTCTCGTCGTGGATCGAGCGCGAGGCCTACGAAGCCGCGGACGCGATCGTCGCGGTCAGCGGCGGCATGCGCCGGGACGTCCTGGCCGCCTACCCGGCGGTGCCGCCCGAGCGGGTGCACGTGATCCACAACGGCATCGACACGACGCTCTACCGCCCCGACCCCGGCACCGACGTGCTGGCGAAGCACGGCATCGACCCGGACCGGCCGTACGTGCTGTTCGTCGGCCGGATCACCCGGCAGAAGGGCGTGCCGCACCTCGTCCGCGCCGCGGCGCAGCTCGACCCGGGCACCCAGCTGGTGCTGTGCGCGGGCGGCGCGGACACCCCCGAGCTCGACGCGGAGTTCCGCGGCCTGGTCGCCGACCTGGAGAAGACGCGCACCGGCGTTCACTGGATCCCGGAGATGCTGCCGCGCGCCGAGGTCGTGCAGCTGCTCACCCACGCCGCGGTGTTCGCCTGCCCGTCGGTCTACGAACCGCTCGGCATCGTCAACCTGGAGGCGATGGCGTGCGGCACCCCCGTGGTGGCCAGCGACGTCGGCGGGATCCCGGAGGTCGTCGACGACGGCCGGACCGGCCTGCTCGTGCACTACGACGAAGCCGACGCGAGAGGGTTCGAGGCGGGCCTGGCCGCCGCGCTGAACGAAGTGGCGGGCTCCCCGGACCGGGCCGCCACGATGGGCACCGCCGGCCGCGAGCGCGCGGTCGGCGAGTTCGGCTGGAAGGCGATCGCCGAGCGGACGGTCGCCCTTTACGAGGCGTGCGGGAGGTCGTCGTGAACGGCGAATGCCATGTGCTGGGGATCGTGCTCGCGGGCGGGGAGGGCAAGCGGCTGATGCCGCTGACGGCGGACCGGGCGAAACCGGCCGTCCCGTTCGGCGGCACGCACCGGCTGATCGACTTCGTGCTCTCGAACCTGGTGCACGGCGGGATCCGGCGGCTGTGCGTGCTGACGCAGTACAAGTCGCACTCGCTCGACCGGCACATCAGCACCACGTGGCGCCTCTCGGCGCTGACCGGCGAGTACGTCACGCCGGTGCCGGCGCAGCAGCGGCTGGGCCCGCGGTGGTACCAGGGCAGCGCCGACGCCATCCACCAGAGCCTCAACCTGGTCCACGACGAGAGCCCCGAGTACATCGCGGTGTTCGGCGCGGACAACATCTACCGGATGGACCCGCGGCAGATGCTGGACGCCCACATCGCGTCCGGCGCGGGCGTCACGGTCGCCGGCATCCGCGTCCCGCGGGCGGAGGCGAGCTCGTTCGGGGTCATCCGGACCACCGACGGGCTGATGATCGACGCGTTCATGGAGAAGCCCGCGGACCCGCCGGGCCTGCCGAGCTCGCCCGACGAGGCGTACGTGTCGATGGGGAACTACATCTTCACCACGAAGGTGATGCTGGAGGCCCTGTACGCCGACTCCGAGAACGCCGCGTCGCACCACGACATGGGCCGCGACATCATCCCGGCGCTGGTGAGGTCGGGCGAGGCCGCGGTCTACGACTTCACCACCAACGTCGTGCCCGGCGAGACCGAACGCGACCACGGGTACTGGCGCGACGTCGGGACGATCGACAGCTACTACGACGCGCACACCGACCTGATCTCGACGCACCCCATCTTCAACCTCTACAACCGGAAGTGGCCGATCCTCGCCCACCCCGGGCAGCGGGCGGCGGCGAAGTTCGTCGAGGGCGGCTCGGCGAACCAGTCGATCGTCAGCAATGGCTGCATCATCTCGGGCGCGCAGGTGGTCGACTCGGTGCTCTCGCCGGACGTGCTCGTGGAGCAGGGCGCGGTGGTGCAGGGATCGGTGCTGCTGGACGGCGTCCGCGTCGGCCGGGGCGCGGTCGTGCGGCGGGCGATCCTCGACAAGAACGTGGTGGTCCCCCCCGGGGCGCACATCGGGGTCGACCTGGCCCGCGACCGCGGGCACTACCACGTCAGCGAGGGCGGGATCGTCGTGCTGGGCAAGGGGGAACGCGCGCTCTGACCGCGGCGGGGTCAGGAGCGGGAAGCCGCCGAAATCCGCTCGACCACCTGGCGAGGGTCGATCCCCCAGCGTTCGGCCAGCTCCGAGATCGACGCTCCGGCCGCGTGCTCGGCGGCGATCAGGCTGTTCACGACCCCTGCCACGCTTCACTCCTCACGCCCGGACGCACGCCCACCCGGGAAGCTCTACATGTTGTTTGCGAACGTCGAACGAAGTGCTATACGTCAGCCGCGGCCCACCGATTCGGTCCCGCTCACGGCCCCTTTCCGCCCGGTTCATCGGACGGATTCCGCGCATTCGCGGTCGCCTGTGCGCGCGTCGCGCTGAACACGGCGTCGAAGATCGGCGTCGGCTCACCGTCGTCGCGCTTCGGCCGCTGGTCCCCCTGGCTGCGCTTGTCCTCTCCCACGCGCCCAGTTTCTGCGACGGCGGCCGGTTCCGCTCGGGCAACCCCTAAAATCGCCCGGCCGGGGGATCACCCGCACGGCTCGATTTCCACTTTTTCCGTCGGCGGCGACGGAAATCCGTGCCGATTTTCCGGTGTCCCATTTTCGCGGGCGCCGGGAATAACCCGGGTTCCACCGGGATTGCACCCGGCATGAAAGCAGTCGTCTACCGCCGCCACGGCGGACCCGAGGTGCTGGCACTGGCGGAGCGGGCCACCGCGGACCCGGGACCCGGCGAGGTCCGCGTCCGGATCGTCGTGTCCGCGGTCAACCCCACGGACTGGAAGGCCCGGAGCGGCCTCCGCGCCGAGCCCGGGGCCGAGGTGCCCGAAACGGTGCCCAACCAGGACGGGGCCGGCGTCGTCGACGCGGTCGGCCCGGACGTCACCGGCTTCGCGCCGGGCGACCGGGTGTGGGTGATCCTCGCGGGCACCCACGGGCCGGCGGCCGGCACCGCGCAGGAGTACACGGTGCTGCCCGCCGCGAAGCTCGTCCGGCTGCCCGACGCCGTCGGCTTCGACGAAGGGGCCGGCTTCGGGATCCCGGCGATGACCGCGCACCGGGCGCTCACCGTCGCCGAAGACGGGCCCGCCCGGCTCGCCCCCGGCGCCCTCGACGGCCGGACCGTGCTGGTCAGCGGCGGCGCCGGGGCGGTCGGCAACGCCGCGATCCAGCTCGGCCGCTGGGCCGGGGCGACGGTGATCGCCACGGTGAGCAGCGACGAGAAGGCCGCCCTCGCTCGCGCGGCCGGCGCCCAGCACGTGCTGCGCTACCCGGACCCGGAGCTCGCCGTCCGCGTCCGCGAAGCCGCCCCCGACGGCGTCGACCTGATCGTCGAGGTCGCGGCCGGGGTCAACGCGGGACTGCACACCGAGGTCCTGCGCCCCCGCGGCACGGTCGCGATCTACGGCGACGACCGCGGCACCGGGACGGTCAGCCTCGACTTCGGGGCGAACCTGTGGGCCAACACGCGGTACCAGTTCCTGGTGCTCTACACGGTCGGCGCGGACAAGCTGCGCGCCGCCGCCGAAGACGTCACCGCGGCGCTGGCCGACGGCGCCCTGCGGCTCGGCGAGGACCGCGGCGTGCCCGTCCACCGGTTCGCCTTGGCGGACACCGCGAAGGCCCACACCGCGTCGGAGGAAGGCGTCACCGGCAAGGTGCTGATCGACGTCACCCCGGCCGGCTGACCGCATGTGACCGCTCACCCGGGCTCGTGGACCCGCTCCCCCGGCAGGCCGATCTCCTCGAGCAGCGCGCGTCCCGCCCGCAGGTGCCGCTCCGCCTCCGCGTCCTGCCCCAGCGCCGCGCACGCCGAGCCGAGGCCGATCAGGGCACGGGCCTCCTGGGCGCGGTACCCGATCCGGCGCGCCGTGGTCAGCGCGAGCCGGTGCGCCGCCGACGCCGCCGACGGGTCACCGAGGGCCCGGCCGGCGGTGCCGAGGCTGTTGGCCGCCATGGTCAGCAGCAGCGGGTGGTTGAGCCGGGCGAGGATCGCGCACGCGCGCTCGGCGTGGTCGTGTGCCTCCGCCGGCCGCCCGGCCGCCAGCAGCACCTCCGCGGCGTCGATGCGGCTCCACGCCTCGCCGAACGCGTATCCCGCCTCGACCGCCGCGCGCACCGCCTTCTCCACCACTTCCCGGGCTTCGGTGAGCCGGCCGAGCCGGGCCAGCACCAGCCCCAGCTGCGCCGACGCCAGGATCGCGCCGTGGCCGTCGCCGAGTTCCTCGCGGATCGCGCGGGCGCGCGACGCCGACGTCAGCGCGTCCTCGAGGTCGCCGAGCACCTCCTGGGCGTGGCTCAGGTTGCCCCAGGCCAGGGCGGCGATGGCGTGGCTGCCCGTTTCGCCGGCCAGCACCAGTGCCCGCCGATAAACCCGGACCGCGTCGGGGTAGCGGCCAAGCATGCCGTGCAGCGCCCCCCTCCGGGCGAGGGCTGCCGCTTCGGCCGCGCGGTCGCCGGTCGCGAGGGCCAGGCGCAACCGCTCCTCCGTCGCTTCGACAGCCTCGGCGAGCCGCCCGGACTCCCAGTGCGCGATCGCGAGGTTCGCCAGGCTCAACTGCCGGGCGTGCGGGTCGCCCAGCCGGTCCGCGGCCCGGACGCCCGCGCGGGCCAGCGCCGTCAGCTCGTCGCGGTGCCCCTGCTCGCGCAACGCGGCCACGGCACGGTCGGCGATGCGCCACACGTGCTCGTCGCGTCCGCCGTCCAGCGCGGTGACGGCGACCAGGTTGGCACGCTCGACGACGAACGAGAACTCGCCGTCGCGGTAGTGGTCCAGGAGCCGGTCCCGGGCCGCGGCGGCCTCGGCCGGGTCCGCCACCTCCCGCGCGTGTTCGGCGATCAGGTCGTGGAAGCCGTAGCGGTCCGGGGCGGGCTGCCGGAGCAGGTGCGCGTCGAGCAGGTCCTCCAGGAGCCGCTCGGCCTCGGCGACGCCCGCGCCGTACAGGGCACTCGCCGCGGGGAGCCCGAAGTCACCGCCCGGGTGGCACCCCAGCACCCGGAACATCCGCCGCTGCGAGGCCGTGAGGTCCCGGTAGGACAGCGCGAACGTCGCCGCGACGTCCCGGCCGCCCGCGCGCAGCTCCCCCAGCCGGCGCCGCTCGGAACCGAGCCGCGCTACCAGGTCGGCCGGCGTCCACAGTGGACGCGCCTGGAGCCGGGCCGCGGCGATCCGCACGGCCAGCGGCAGGTACCCGCACAGCCGCGCGACGCCCGCGCCGGACCGGCCCCCGGCCGCGGCGGTGAACAGGGCCTCGGCGTCGGCCGGCGGCAGGACGTCCAGGCCGAGCGCGAGCGCGCCGTCCACCGCGGCGAGCCGGCGGCGGCCGGTCACCAGCACCCCGACGCCGCGGTCGCCGGGCAACAGCGGTACCACCTGCCCGGGGCCCGCGGCGTTGTCGAGCACGACGAGCACGCGGCGCCCGGCGACCCGGGAGCGCCACAGCGCGGCCCGCTCGTCGAGCCCGTCCGGCTGGCGGCTCGCCGGCACACCGGTCTGCAGCAGCAGGGCCGCCAGCGCGGCTTCGGCCGGCAGCGGATCCCGGCCCGGGGTGTGGCCGTGCAGGTCCACGAACAGCTGCCCGGCCGGGAACTCCGGCACCGCCCGGTGCGCGACGCGGACCGCGAACGCCGTCTTCCCGACCCCCGCCATCCCGTCGACCACCACCGGCTGCCCGGCGCGCAACGCCAAGAGCGCGCGGGCGACCTCGGCCGCGCGACCGGTGAAGTCCGGCACGTCGTAGGGCAGGAAACAGCGGCCGGGCACGGGCTCCTCGTGCAGGAGCTCCTCGTAGAGCGCGCGCAGCGGCGCGCCGGGGGCGATCCCCAGTTCGCCGGCCAGCCGCCGCTTCGCACGCTGGTAGGCGTTGAGCGCGTCGGCCTGCCGCCCCGCGCGGTGCAGGGCGCGCATGAGCAGCCCGACCAGCCCTTCCCGCAGCGGGTGCTCGGCGACCAGCGCGGTCAGCTCGGCGACGACGTCACCGTGCCCGCCATCGACCTCGGCGGCCAGGCACTGCTCCAGCACGGCCAGCCGCCGCTCCTCCAGGCGTTCGGCGTCCGGGCGCAGCGCGGCGCTAGCCACCCCGGCGAGCGCGGGGCCACGCCAGCAGGCCAGCGCCTCGCGGAACTCGCCGCGGCCGGCGTGCTCCTCGAACGCGTCGACGTCGAACGCGCCCGGCCGCAGCGTGAACCCGGGTCCTTCGGCGGTCAGGACGTCCTCGCCCGCCCCGGCCGCGACGAGCGTGCGCCGCAGGGCGGTGGTGAGGTTGCGGACCTGCCGCACCGCCGTCGCCGGGGGCTCGCCGTCCCACACGACGTCGACGAGCCGGGCGACCGGCACCACCCGGCCGGCGCCGAGCAGCAGCGCCGCCAGGATGCGCTCCTGCCGTGGCCCGGACGGCCCGATCGGCCGCCCGTCGCCGAGCACTCGCACCGGACCCAGGACGCGGAACTCCATGACTCACCCCGCCGGCGAGGCTAACCGGCCCGCGACCGGCGCCGGTGCGGAAGTGATGCAGCTGTGATGCACGGCCCCGGCAGTCTCCGGTCCGGTCCACGGAGAAGGGAAACCAGATGCGCAAGTGGGGTTACACGGCCTTGGGTACCGCGCTGGCGGCGGCGGTGATCGGCGCCCCGGTCGCCGCGGCGGCCGGCGAGCAGACCGGCGGCGGGCAGCAGGAGTGCCGGCGGGCGTTCGACCACGCCGTGTGGGAGGACATGGACAGCTTCAACAAGCGCGACGCCGCCCGCTACCGCGCGGTCATCCACCGCGACATGGTCACGGTGGGCCGGCGGGGCAACGTCCTCATCGGCTACGACGCGAACGTGATCCCGGTGGTGGAGCAGCAGTTCAAGGTGCCTTACGAGTACGCGATGCCGTGGACGGTAGTGCACACCGTGGTCGAGAACTGCCAGATGGGTTTCGCGATCCTCGACGCGCACTACCTGGAGCCGTCGCACGGCATCGACCGCCACTTCACGATCAGCTTGACGCTGGTCCGCGACCACGGCCGCTGGCAGGTGGTGAAGGACACGGTCACCGACGTGGTGCCCTGATCGCTTGACTTCAAGCTTGGTCGAAGTTCGAGACTCTGGGCATGGACGCGATCATGGTCACCCGCTTCGGCGGTCCCGAGGTACTGGAACCGGTCACCCTGCCCACTCCCGAACCGGAAGCCGGTCAGCTCCGGCTCGCTGTCGAGTACGCCGGCGCCCTCTGGCTGGACACGC
Source organism: Amycolatopsis sp. NPDC051128 (assembly GCF_040682715.1). Lineage (NCBI taxonomy): Bacteria > Bacillati > Actinomycetota > Actinomycetes > Pseudonocardiales > Pseudonocardiaceae > Amycolatopsis > Amycolatopsis sp. NPDC051128. Next base: position 334,866 of record NZ_JBFBBN010000003.1, read on the forward strand.
TCATCCGGCGCGGCGAGGGGCCCGACGCGTTCCCCGTGCGGCCGCCGTACGTGCCGGGTGGGGCGGTGGCGGGCACGGTGACCGCCACCGGCCCCGGGGTGGCGGCGGACTGGCTCGGCGCGCGGGTCGTCACCCGCGCGCCCGGGGGCGGCTACGCGGACACCGTGCTCGCCGAGGCCGGGTCCACCTTCCGGGTGCCGGACGGGCTGGGGCTGCCGGAGGCACTCGCTGTCCTCGACGACGGCAGCACCGCGGTGGCGCTGCTCGAAAAGACCCCGGTCTCCCCCGGTGACGACGTCCTGGTCGTGCCGGGCGTCGGCGGGCTCGGCAGCCTGCTGGTGCAGCTGGCCCGCGACGCGGGGGCGGCGGTGATCGCCGCGGTCCGCGGGCCGGAGAAGCTCGCGCTCGCGCGGGACCTGGGGGTGCGGGCCGTCGACTACGCGAACCCGGACTGGGCCGGGCGGGTGCCCGGACTGGACGTGGTGTTCGACGGGGTCGGCGGCCCGCTCGGGTCCGCGGCGCTGGCGCTGCTGCGCGACGGGGGCCGCTTCTCCGGCTACGGCATGAGCAGCGGCGCGCCGACCGCGCTCACGGACGCGGACCGCCGCCGGCTGACGGTGGCGGACATGTCCCAGCTGCCCGAGTTCTGGCCGGACACCCCGCGGCGGATCCGGCACGCGCTGGCGGAGACCGCCGCGGGCCGGCTGCGGCCGGTCGTCGGCCGGATCTACCCGCTGCGGGAGGCCGCGGCGGCGCACCAGGACATCGAACAGCGCCGCGTGACCGGCAAGATCCTGCTCCGCCCCTGACGCCGCGGCCGCGGTGGTCCGGTAGCAGATCACCGGACCACCGCGGCTCAGGACATTCCCGCGGGCGCCGAGACCCCACGATCTACGATCGCCCGCGGAGGTGGGGCGTGGAGCCGTTGGGTCCGGGTGAGCCGGCGCAGATCGGGCGGTACCGGCTGCTCGCCGCGGTCGGCGAGGGCGGGATGGGCCGCGTGCTGCTCGGGGTCGCCCCCGACGGCAGGCTGGCCGCCGTCAAGCAGGTGCACCGCCGGTTCGCGCACGATCCCGGCTTCCGCGAACGGTTCCGCCGCGAGGTCGACGTCTCGCGGCTGGTCTCGGGCGCCTACACCGCCGCGGTGATGGACGCCGACCCGCACGCGCCGACGCCGTGGCTCGCCTCGGTCTTCGTCGCCGGGCCTTCCCTGCAGGAAGCCGTCGACGCGACCGGGCCGCTGCCGCCGGCCGCGGTGCGGCGCCTGGCCGCCGGGCTCGCGTCGGCGCTGACCGGCGTCCACCGGGCCGGGCTGGTGCACCGGGACCTCAAGCCGGGCAACGTCCTGCTCGCCGACGACGGTCCCCGCGTCATCGACTTCGGCATCGCCCGCGCCGCGGAAGGCGGCACCGACCTGACCCACACCGGCGCCATCCTCGGCTCGCCGGCGTTCATGTCGCCGGAGCAGGCGGACGGGCGGCCGCTGACCCCGGCGAGCGACGTCTTCTCCCTGGGCGCGCTGCTCGTCCTCGCGGCCACCGGGCGCAGCCCCTTCGCCGGGGTGTCGGCCCCGCAGTCGCTGTACAACGTCGTCCACACGCACCCGGACCTGCGTGCCCTCCCGCCCGACCTCCGCGCCCTCGCCGAAGCGTGCCTCGCCAAGGATCCGGCCCGCCGGCCGACGCCGGCGCGGCTCCTGGAACTCCTCGGGCCGCTGCCGCCGGTCCCGCGCCCGTGGCCGCCCGGTGTGCACGCGCTGATCGCCCGGCGGCAGGCCGAGGTGGCGGCCGTCGTGGCCAAGCCGCCGAAGCCGCGGCGGCGGGGCCTCCGCGTCGCGCTCGCCGCGACGGCGGCCGCGGTCGTCGTGGCCGGCACGATCACCGCGGTCACCCTCCTCGACGGCGACGACGGCGCGACCGCGGCCCCGGCAAGCACCCCCGCCCCGACGCCGACGACGTCCGCGCCGAACCCGGACCCGCTCGGCCCGGACAAGCTGCGCGGCGTCGACGTGTGCCGGGTGCTGCCGTCGGTGCCCGGAACCGGCAAGCTCACCCCGGAGATCGGCGTGCACTTCTTCGCCTGCACCTACGAAACCCCGCAGGGCCAGTGGCTGGAGCTGACCATCGGCGGCCCGGTGAGCGCCAAGGGCGCGCCGTCGGGCGAACTCGGCGGCCTGCCGCTCAGCGTCGAGGACGAGACGAGCCGCTGCACGGCCGCGGTGCCCGTCGTGGACCGGCCGGCCGCCACGATCGGGGTCGAGGCGAGTGACGCCGCGGCGAAGTTCGCCAAGCCGTGCGACGCGGCGAAGTCCGCGCTCGGCGAAGCGGTGGAACGGCTCCGCGCCGGAAGCGTGGATTCGCCCGCGCCGAAGGGAAGTCTCGCGGCGGTCGATCCGTGCGGGCTGGTCGCCACCGCGACCGCGCAGCGGATCGCCGGCCCGGTCACCAAGGTCGAGCCCCGCGGGCTGCACGAATGCCACTGGCGGGCCGGCGGCGACGTCGGCGTGACGCTCGAACGCGGCAGCCGGCCGTTCGTGTCCAAGGACCCGTACTACGACTCGGCCGGCACCGTCGACCTCGGCGGAGTCACCGCGTACTTCACCACGAAACGCTTCAACCCCGCCAAAGTGAGCTGCGGCCTCACCTGGTCACACCGGCCGATCGACGAAAAAGCCTCGGAGAACGTCATCGTCGACTACAGCACGTCCGCCAGCACGCTCACCGCCGAGGAGACCTGCCGCCAGGCCCAGGACTTCGCCAAGGCGGCCCGGTCCGGGCTGCCGACGCCGTGAAGCCCCTCGAAGCGGGCGACGCCCGGCAGGCCGGGAAGTACCGCCTGGTCGCCGAACTCGGCGAAGGCGGCATGGGCCGGGTCCTGCTCGGCGTGGCCCCGGACGGACGGCTGGTCGCGCTCAAGCAGGTGCACGCCGAGTTCGCGCGCGACGCCCACTTCCGCGCCCGGTTCCGCCACGAGGTCCAGGCATCGCAACGGGTCTCCGGGGCCTTCACCGCGGCGGTCATGGACGCCGATCCCGACGCCGAAACCCCTTGGCTCGCTTCGGTGTTCGTCACGGGACCGTCGCTGAAGGAAGCCGTCGAAGCCACCGGGCCGTTGCCGGTCGAGGCGGTGCGCCGGCTCGCCGTCGGGCTGGCGGCCGCGCTGACCGAGATCCACCGGGCCGGCCTGATCCACCGCGACCTCAAGCCCGGCAACGTGCTGCTGACCGGGGACGGCCCGCGGGTGATCGACTTCGGCATCGCCCGCGCCACCGAGGGCGGCGCGGAGCTCACCGGCACCGGCGGCATCGTCGGCTCGCCCGCGTTCATGTCCCCCGAGCAGGCCGAAAGCCGCGCGCTGACCCCGGCGAGCGACGTCTTCTCCCTCGGCGGGCTGCTGGTGATGGCGGCGACCGGGCGCGGCCCGTTCACCGGCACGACGACGGCGCAGCTGCTCTACAACGTCGTGCACGCCGTCCCCGACCTGACCGGGGTGCCGCCCGAGATCCGCGCCCTGGTCGAGCCGTGCCTCGCCAAGGACCCGGCTGCACGACCATGGCCGCCGCAGCGGATCCTCGACTTCCTCGGCCCGGTGGCGCCGGGGACCCAGCCGTGGCCGGACGCGGTGCACCGGCTGATCGAGGCGCAGGAGACCGCGGTCCGCACCGCGCTGTCGTGGCCTGCGCCCGAGCCGCTGCCCGCCCCGCCGCGCCGCCGCCGCTGGGTCCCGGTCGTCGCCGGGCTGGCCGCCGTCGCCGCGCTCGCCGCGGGCAGCCTGGTGGCGGTGAAGGTGTTCGGCGCCGAGCCTGCGTCCCCGGGCGCGAATCTCGACCCGACGAGCCTGGAGACCCTGCGGCGCACGGACCCCTGCCGGGTGCTGAACGACGTTTCGGTCCCGGACGCGGGAAAGCTCCGCGCCGACCCGGGCTCCCTGTACTTCGACCGCTGTGACTACCGGACGCGGTCGGGCGCGAAGATCGCCGTCAAGCTGGGCGACCCGATCTACGTCGAAGGCGGGCGGCCGGCCGAGGACCTCGACGGCAGGCCGGTGCTGTTCAGCGAGATCAGCGGCAGCACCTGCGACGCGAGCGTCCAGCTCCCCGCGCAGCCGGAACTGGGCGTGACGGCGCTCGCCGAGACGTGCGGCCTGGCGAAGACGACGCTCGGCAAGCTGCTCGAGCGCCTCCGCGCCGGCGCCGGGTTCGAGCTGCCGGCGGGCACCCTGCTTCCGCTGGACCCCTGCGCGGTGCTGGACAAGACCGCGGTGACGCAGGCGCTCGGACCGGTCCGCGAGGTCAAGCTGACCCGGCTGCGCGAGTGCGCGTGGACGGCCACGACGTCACTGCGGCTGACCTTCGAGAAGCTGTCGGTGGTCCCGGAGACCGGCACCGCGGTCGACCTCGGCGGCGTCACCGGGACCCGCCGCGAAACCGGCGAAAGCTGCGCGCTGACGTGGAACCACCGCCAGTTCGACGCGAAGCAGGCGGAGCACGTCCGGATCCTCGCGACGAAGACCGGCGGCGGCGCCTGCGACGCGGCGGTGGCGTTCGGCAGGGCCCTGGCCGGGAAACTGCCGAAGCCCTGACTCAGCCGGTGGTCACCCCGAGCCCGCGGCGCAGGGCGTCGACCACGTCGGCGAACATCCGGCGGGAGATCTGCGCGGTCTCCACCATCCCCGATCCGTGGAACGTGCCCGGGTAGTGGCGGAACTCGGCCTGCACGCCCGCGTGCGCGAGGCGTTGCGCGTACTGGATTCCTTCGTCGCGAAGCGGGTCGAACTGGCAAGTTGTCACGAACGCGGGCGGCAGCCCGGCCAGATCGGTGGCGCGGGCCGGGGCGGCGTAGGGCGAGACGTCGGCGCCACCCGGCTCCGCGCCGAGGTAGCTGGTCCAGCTGAAGACCGCGTTGGGCCGGTTCCAGATCGGGGTGTCGGTGTACGCCTCCATCGACGGGGTGTCCAGCCGGTCGTCCAGCTCCGGGATGCCGAGGTACTGGAAGCGGAGCGCCGGGCCGCCGCGGTCGCGGGCCAGCAGCGCCACCGCGGCCGACAGGCCGCCGCCGGCGCTCTCGCCGGCCACGCCGATACGGGCCGGGTCGATGCCCAGCTCGGCGGCCTTGGCCTCGACCCAGGCCAGTGCCGCGTAGCAATCCTCGACCGGCGCCGGGAACGGGTGCTCGGGCGCCAGGCGGTAGTCCACCGAGACGATGACGATCCCCAGCTCGTCGACCAGCCGGAGCAGCTGTGCGTTGAACATGTCCAGGTCACCCATGACGAACCCGCCGCCGTGGATGTACAGCAGGCCGGGCACGGCACCAGTGCGGTTGCCCGGCGAGTAGACGCGCACCGGCACGTCGGGCGCGTCGGACGGGCCGGGTACGGCCGTGTCCCGGACGTCGACGGGGTTCACCGGCTCGTAGCCCGGCAGGACTTCGCCCAGCTGTGCCATCGAGGCACGCGCGGTCAGCAGGGATTCGTGGTCGGTCAGGGGCACCTCCGGCAGCATGTCCAGCCAGGGCGCCAGCTCGGGGTCGATCGCGTAGGTCATGAACTGATGATGGGCCGCGGATGGTGATCCCGGCCACCGCCACGCGGCGGGCGTTGCCGGGGCGATCCTCGCCATCCGGCGGCGGGCACGCCTATCGTGACGGCATGAAAGGCCTGCTGCTGAGGCTGTCCGGGCTCGACGCCGACGCCGAGAACGCCGTGCGGGTGATCGGGTTCTTCGACCGCCTGATCACCGGGCGCGCCGGTCCGGACGCCCTGGTGCGCAGCACGGCCGAGCTGGCCGGCTGCCCGGTCGGCGTGCACGCCCCGGGCCAGGGGCTGTCGCTGCGCGCGGAACCCGGCGCGGACGTCACCACCCCCGGGCCGGCGCCCGGGGGATCGGCCACCCGCCTGCTGGAAGGCGGGGTGGTGGTGTGGGTGGCCCGCGCGGGCGCGCCCATTCCGCTCGACGACATGCTGCTGGAACGGTTCGCGATCACCGCCGCGATCCTGCTGGGGAACTCCGGCGTGCCGCGGCCCGAACTCGGGGACCCCGCCCTGGTCGAGCTGGTGTTGTCCGCCGACATCGGGACGGCGGAGCGGTCACGGGCCCTGCACCTGCTCGGGTTCGGTCCGACGACCCGGCTGCGGGTGCTGGCGGGCACCGGCGTCGACGCGCTCGGCGGGCGGTCGGCGCGGCTGGGCAGCGTGCGGGCGGTGCTGGTCACGGGCGAAGGGGCCGGCTTGGAGCTGCCGGCAGGGGGCCGGGCGGGTCGCGGCTTGGAGCTGCCGGCAGGGGGCCGGGCGGGTCGCGGCCCGGAACTACCGCCCGACGGCCGAGCGGGTCGCGGCCTGGACTTGCCGGCAGGCGGCCGAGCGGGCCTCGGCCCGGAGCTGCCGGCCATCGACGTGGCCCGCTCGTGGGCGGCCGCCCGGACCGCGCTGCGGTTCACCTCCGCCGCCGAGCCGGTGGTGTGGTGGGAGCGGCTCGGCAGCCTGGCCGCGCTCGACGGCAAGCTCGGCCCCGCGGACCTCGCCGAGCTCGCCGACGTCCGCGCGCTCGACCGGCTGGCGGCCGAGCCCCACGGCGAAGACACCCTCGCGGCGCTCGACGCCCTCTGCGCGACCGGCTCGGCCCGCAAGGCCGCGGCGGTGCTGCACCGCCACCACAGCACGATGCCGGCCCGGCTCGCCCGGGCCGAGGCCGTCCTCGGCTTCGACGTCGACTCCCCCGCCGGCCGGTTCCGGCTGCACCTCGCCCTCATGCTCCGGCGGCTGCGCGACAACACGGAGCTCAGCTGACCGCCGCCGACGTCCGGCGCTGCACGCCCAGCTTGTGCGGCACCGCCGACACGTAGTTCTTGACCGTCTTCTCGGCCAGGAACAGCCGCGGCGATCTGCCGGTACTTCGTGCGCTCCGCTTCCTGACGAGGGAAGCGGGAAGAAAGCCGGGCCAGGCACGATGGCCGGGACTCATCGGGAGGAAAAATGAAGACTGTGGTACCGGCCACGATCCTGGCCGCGATCCTGGCGACGGTGCTCGCTTCCCCGGCGCAGGCGGTGACCGTCAAGCAGGTCACGAGCAGCTGCCTGGACGGCGGCTTCGCCGGCAGGCTCACCCTGCGCTACGAGACCTGGGGTGGCTTCCACCACCCGCTCGGCGCGATCACCGCGTCAGGCCCGTACATCGGCGACTCGGGCACCCAGTCCCTGCGGATCTCCTACCGCGACGGGGTGAGCACCCACACGGTCTACTCCAAGACCAGCTCCGCCACCGCGGGCGAACACAGCCAGACCCTGCCCTCGCGCCTCAACCTGCCAGTGACCGCGACCGCAATCGCATCGACGAAGTTCGACAGCGGCACAGCATCGTGCGTCGCGACAGTACTGCTCAGGTAGCGATGCGGTGGCCCTCCTCGGCCTGACGGCCCTCCAGCCGGAACAGCGGCGCCACCGCGGCGAGGTCCAACGCACGACGCACGACGCGAGACGGCTTGAGGACCAGGTCGATCCCGGCGTCGGCGCAGCGGGCCCGTAGCCGGCCCAGGGCCGCCACACCCGTCACGCCGCAGAAACCGACCCCGATCAGGTCGACCACCAGCCGGTGCGGGGCGGCCTCGACCGCGCGGACGAACTCTTCCTCGAGCCGTGGGCACGTGGACATGTCTATCTCGCCCGCCACCGTGACCCGCGCCGTTCCGGGCTGGGGCTCCGTGGTCGTCGCCGTCAGCAACAGGGCGGACAGGTCGTGGACGATCATCAGGGTCTCCTTCCCGCGGGGACAGCTGCAGTGATCATTTCGTACCCGATCGCGGCCGGACCCAAACGCCCCTTTCCCTCGCTCCGGCCAAGTCCGTGAATGTCGCATCGAGAGACTTCAAGTCCCTCAATGCGACATTCACGGCTTCGCTTACGGTCGCCAGCCCGGGGAGTACACCTGCCGGACCGGGACACCGCCGCGGGCCGACCCCAGGTCGGTCAGCGCGACGCGCTCCAAGCCGTTGCCCTCACCGCCGTCGCTGGTCACCGCCAGCGCCACCGTGTTGCGGCCGTGCGGGTCCAGGATTCCGGTCGGCAGCGCGAAGGTGTGCTGCGGACCCACGTCCGCGACGTACTGCCCGACGTTCCAGCCGTTGAGGAAGATCAGCACCCGGTACCGGCCGCCGGACCGCGGCTTGGCCGGGTCGCCGATGGTGAGCCCGATCGACGTGTCCTGGCCGGACGGCACGCGCAGGCCGAACGTCGTGCGGTACCACGTCGTCCCCGCCGCGGCCGTCGCCGCGGGAACCGACGCCGGGGTCCAGGCGCGGTCCGGGAAGCCGGGCAGGTGCCAGCCCGCGCGTTCGCCCGCGAGACCGCCGCTGTTGAGCGGGCCGCGCACCGGATCCGCCGCGCCGCCCTGGAGCTTCCACGCCACCCCGGTCAGCGACGACGAGATGAGCCCGCGCCCCTCCTTGTGCGCGTCGTTGACGCCGCCGTCCTCGTTGTGGCCGTTGTTCCGCACCATCACCGACAGCACGTGCGGGCCATCGGAACGCAAGCCTTCGGGGACCGCGAACGTCGCGGTGCCGGTCGTCGGCGGCGAGGCCAGCGCCGACGGCAGCACATGCTCGCCGAGGTACTGCCCGTCCAGCCACGCCTGGAGCATCCCGGCGCCGCCCCCGCCGTAGCGCAGGCTGACCTGCTCCCCCGGCGTTCCCGTGAACCGCCCGCGGTACCAGACGTCGCCGACGCCGAAGCCGTAGTCGTCGGCCGTCAGCACCGGCTGTCCCGCCGGGGGCGGGGTGGTGCTGTTCGTCGTGGTCCGGTCCGCGGCCGGCCACGCCGAGTCGTCGTACCCCGGCTCCGACTCCGGGGAGCCGGGCGCGGACCGCCAGCCGGTGAGCTCGGGCAGCCGCGGGTCAGCGGGCCCCGGCAGCGGCCGGACCGCGGCGAGGCTGCCCGACGCGGTCGGCCACATCGGCACGAACGAGCCGTTCCACCGCACCACCGGGCTGCGCGCGCCCCACACCTCGAGATCCTTGGCCGCCTTCGTGTCCCCGGTCAGCGAGACGACGGGCCCGACCTGCGCCGTCCGCACCAGGTCGGGACCGCGCACGAGCAACCCCGACATCAGCCAGAACGTGTCGGCGGTGGTGTCGTCGGCCAGCAGCAGCGTGACGGCCGGGCGGCCGCCGCCGCTGATCCGGACGCGCGCGAGCCCGTCGTGGCGGTAGTTCAGCCTCAGGTCGTTCCCGCTCCAGGTCGTCGTGACGTCTCCGGAGAGGACGTCCACGCGCGGCTGCGACGCGTACCGCAGCACCGTCTCGCCGTCCTCGCCCGGCCTGCCGTGCAGCAGCACCGTCCCGGCGGTCTGGGCCATCGGCTCGGACGTCGAGTACACCAGGTGCTGGCCCGCGACGTCGAAGTTCGCGACCAGCTGCTTCGCGTCCTGGCCGTTCAGCCGCAGCACGCCGGCCTGCGGCACCGTGTACGAACCGTCCGAAGTGGACAGCGGGAACGTGAAGGCGTCGTTCGTGGTCAGGTTGGACGGCGAGTGCGTCGGCAGGTACAGGTGCACCCCGGTGTCCGGGTTGACGTTGTGGTAGACCTTCACCGCGGCCGACGACGGCGTCACCGGGCCACCGTGGTCCATCTTGGCCACGTCGGGGACGGTGGCGAGGAAGTACCCGAGTTCCTTCATGGTCAGCGCCTTGGGCCGCAGCTGACGGCCTTCGTCGATCGCCGCGCCGTAGTCGTAGGACGAATAGACGACCGGCGCCGGGAGCCAGCCCCACGACGTGCCGCCGTAGGTCATGTAGAAGTTCTGGAGCGTCAGGCCGTTCGCCAGGTTGGTGCCGTAGAAGACGCGCTCGTAGCCCGGCCCCTGCCGGACGGCGGTGCACGGGTAGGTGCCGTTGCTGCCCCAGTAGTCGAACCAGCCGCCGCCGAACTCGGCGACGAACCCGGGTGTGTTCGGCGACGCGCTCGCGCCGCCCTTCGCCCCGCCCGGCCCGTAGGTCCCCCAGTCCGGCGCGACGTTCGGGTTGCCGGGCGTCGCGTCGGTCCGGCAGGTGCCGCCCGGGTAGCCGTCGAAGGCGTACAGGTCGACCTTGCCCGGGACGGTGCCGGGCACGCCGGAGTCCGCCGGCACCCAGATGCCGTTGCGGCCCTTGTCGTTGTGGAAGATCGGCACCTCGATGCCGTCGGCCCGCACCTTGTCGTAGAGGTGCGCGACGTAGTTCCGCTGCGCGGTCCCGGTGGCGGCCAGCTCGTTCTCGATCTGGTACAGGATCACCGAACCGCGGCCGTCGGTGTACTGGTGCCGCCCGATGATCCGGTCGATCCGCGTCAGCCATTCGTCGGACGCCGCCAGGTAGTCCGGCGCGTCGCTGCGGGCCTTGCCGGCCTGGGTGCTCAGCCACGCCGGGAACCCGCCGCCGGTGACCTCGGCGTTGATGTACGGGCCGGGCCTCGCGATGACGTACAGCCCGGCCTCGGCCGCGAGGTCGAGCACGCGGTCCATGTCGCGGACGCCGGTGAAGTCGTAGACCCCGGGCGCCGGCGAATGGTAGTTCCAGTCGAAGTAGATCGAGACGGCCGTGTAGCCGGTGGCCTTCATCTTCTGCAGCACGTCCCGCCACAGGTCCGGGCTGGGCAGCCGGAACGGGTGGAACTCGCCGGACCAGACGACCTGGCGGCGGCCGTCCAGCATCAGCGAGTACTTGTCGAAGGTGACCTGGTGCTTCGCGGGCGCCGGCGGGCCGGCGGACGCCGGCGCCGGTGCGGCGCACAGCCCCGCCGAGACGAGCAGAGCGAGCACGAAGGCCGGGAACCGGCGCATGAAAAGCCTTCTCACGTCAGTACATCTCCACGCGGTCGTAGGCGAACCCGGGACGCCCGAGGTATAGGTCGTTATACAGCTCGATGGGCGCGCCGGCGGCGAGGAAGGTCGCGCCCTCCTGGTCAGCCGATGAGCGGGGCGAGCCGGTCGGCGATCTTGCGGTGCCCGGCGTCGTTCGGGTGCACGTTGTCGACGGTGTCGGTCGCCTCGGTGATCCAGCCCTCGGTGTTCACGAAGCGGATCTTGGCGTCGCCCATGGCGGCGACCGCGTTCTTCGTCTCGGTGACGAACCGCTTCCGGAAGGTCTCCAGCGCGAGGACCGTGGCGTTCGGGTACTTGGCCCGGATCCGCTGGAGCAGCGTGGTGTACGCGGCCTGGAACTGCGCGCCGGTGACGTGGTGCCCGGCGTCGTTGGTGCCGAGGTTCACCACGACGGTGGTGGCCTGGTATCGCGCGAAGTTCCAGTCCGGAGCGGACGCGTCGAGACCGGTCTTGAGGAACCGGTCCCGCATCCCGATGCAGCCGTCGGCCGACGGGTACAGGCAGGCGCCGCCGACCGCGATCTGGGTGTGGGCCTGGCCGAGCCGCTCGCCGACGAGCCAGCCGTACGCGGTCAGCGCCTGCGCGGACGAGAGCTGGCCGACGGTGATCGAGTCGCCGACGAACTCGATGAGCTTCGCCGGGACCGCCGGGGCGTACGTCGTCGCACCGGAATCCAGGGTGACGCCGCCGAAGACCGCGTCACCGTGGTACGAACCCGCGACCGGGCGGTACGACACGCGCAGGACGTGGTTGCCCGCTCTGAGGGGCTGCGGCGTCAGGTTCACCGTGCCGCTCACGTTCTTGTACGCCGCGATCGCGCCGCCGTCGATGCTCGCGAACAGGTCGATGGCGCCGCGCTGCTTCAGCTTCACCGTGGTGCCGGTGAACCCGATGACGACGTACGCCCCGGCCCATTCGGAGACGTACGCGCTCGCCGAAGCGGTGTTCCACCGCCCGAAGTACTTGATGTTGGTGTCGGTCGGCAGGCCGTTGCCCGCGGCGGCGGCCATGGTCTCCGTCGCCTGCAGGGTGGGCGCGAGGATCGGCGCCAGCCGGGTGGCGATCTTGGCGTGCCCGGCGTCGTTCGGGTGGCCGTCGCCGTCCGCGTAGTCGGTGCCGGTCGTCAGCCAGCCCTCGGTGTTGATGAAGCGGACCTTCGCGTCGCCCAGCGCCGCGACCGCGTTCTTCGTCTCGGTGACATAGCGTTTCTTCAGCGTTTCGAAGGCGAACAGCGTGGCGTTCGGATACTTGGCCCGCACGTCGCGCAGCAGCTTCGTGTACGCGGCTTGGAAGGCGGGCCCGCTGACGCCGTGGCCCGCGTCGTTCGTGCCGAGGTTGATCACCACCGCACTGGCCTGGTACCGCGAGAAGTCCCAGGCCGCGTCGCCGGTGCTGTCGGTCCTGAAGAACTGCGTGGCCTGCCCGACGCACCCGGAGGCCGCCACCAGGCAGTACCCGGAGCGGGCGATCTGCGTGTGCCGCACGCCGAGCTTCTCGCCCACCTGCCAGCCGTACGCGGACAGCGCGAGCTTGCTCGTCAGCGCACCGTAGGTGATGGAATCGCCGACGAATTCGACGAGTTTCGACGGCAGGACCGGCGCGGCCGTCTTCGCTCCGGAGTCGAGGACGAGCCCCTGGAAGATGGTGTCACCGGAGCGGTAGGACAGCCGCAGCGAGTGGGTCCCGGCCGGCAACGCCGCCGGTGTCAGCGAAACGACGCCTTTCACCCCGGCGTAGAACACGTCGGGGCCGTTGTCGATGCTCGCGTAGAAGTTCACCGCGTTCCTGGCCTTCACCTTGACCGTGGTCCCGGTGAACTTCGTGGTCACGTAGGCGCCGGCCCAGTGCGGGACCGCGCCGGCGGACTCGGTGGTCCACCGGCCGACGTAGCCGAGGTTGGGGTCGGTGACCGGCACGTCGGTGGCCGCGGCCGCCGCTTGCGGGGCGGCCACGGACACGGCGAGCGCGACACCGATCGTCGCGAAGAGCGCACGCAGTCTGGACATGACGAACTCCCGGGTTCAGTAGACGTACGGCCAGCCGGCGCTGTCGTAGCCGATGAGGTTGATGCCGAGCTTCCCCGTCAGCGGCGCCGCGTCGGAGTAGTAATAGTGGTAGACGAGCACGTCGGCGTCGGTGTCGTGCAGCACGGCCACGTGGCCGGGGCCGTGGACGTCGCCGTGGCTCGCCAGGATCTGCGTGCCGCCGCCGGCGGTCATCCGGACGCCGTTGCGGTCCGTGTAGGGCCCGGTGATCGACGTCGAGCGCCCGACCATCACGCGGTAGGTGCTCTTCGTGCCCTGGCAGCACAGGTCCCACGAGACGAACAGGTAGTAGTAGCCGCCGTGCTGGACGATGTACGGCGCTTCCTCGGCCGACGTGCCGCCCGTGCGCTGGGCGATGCTCCGCAGCGCGGTGTCGGTGGTGCTGCGCTTGCCGGTGGCCGGGTCGAGCCGGTACATCTTGATGCCGGTCCACCAGGAGCCGAAGCTCAGCCACCACCGGCCCGCGGAATCGACGAACAGGTTCGGGTCGATCGCGTTGTAGTCGTTGCTGGTGCTCGTCTGCACGACCATGCCCTGGTTGGTCCAGCTCCCCGGCAGCCCGGTCGTGCTGGTGGCCAGGAAGATCGCCGAGTTGCGCGAGCCCAGCGACGAAGCGGCGTAGTACAGGTAGTACTTGCCGTTGTGGAACGAGATGTCCGGCGCCCACAGGTACTCCGGGTGGGCCGGGTCGGTGAACGGCGCCGTCCACGGCGCGCCGTTCGGCCAGACGGACCCGATCTTCGTGAAGTGGATCCGGTCGGTCGACCGGCGGATCTGCAGGTACTGGTCGGTGGAGTACAGCAGGTAGCTGCCGTCCGCCGTGCGGATCATCGACGGGTCGTGCACCGCTGCGATGTCCCCGGTGACGTAGCCGGGGTTCGGGTAGGTCGCGGCCTGCGCGGCGGGGGCGCTCAGAAGGGCGGCGGCCACGGCGATGACGGCCGGGAGCCGGCGGAGTTTCATCAATTGTCCTCGGTTCGACGCTGATCCTGAGGTGACACCCAACGCGTACTGTTAGCGTTAACAGCCCTGAACGGCCGTCACCTCACGGCGTTCGTGTGAGGTGACGGTGAAAATGGTTGACGGTTCCCCGCTCTCCGTCAAGGGCTGTCGGTAGGTTTTTCCCTGGGTCGTGCCCGGCGCTGTCATCAGTACACAGGGTTCCACCCGTCACCGCCCGCGAGGTACCGCTGCGGGGTGAGTGTCGCGGCCTGCGCGGCGGTCAGCTGGGGCCGGTCGGCGCCGGTACCCGCGCCGGGGCCGGTGTTGTGGTACTCGAAGAACCGGGCGTCCTTCCACGAGAAGCCCGACATGTCCGTCCACGGGGCCGGCTTGATCGCCGCCGGCAGGACGGTCTCGCGGAAGACGACCTGCGCGATGGCGTCGACGTCACCGCCGGGGTGCCACGGCCGGCCCAGGTGGAAGCTCGCGTTCGCCGCCGAGCTGACGACTTTGCTGCCGACGATCAGGAACCCGTACGGGTTGGTCCGCCGGGTGCTGGCCGCGGTCAGGTAGCCGTTGTTCGAGCTGGAACCGCGATCGAGCGCGGTGATCGTGGCCCGGTCGAACACGGCGGTGGCGCGGCCGAACATGAAGTCGACGTCGCCGCTGATCGAGCACTTCCGGTAGTACTGGCGTCCGACGGTGCCGGCCGCCGCGGTGTCGGCGTACAGGGTGTCCTGGTGCCCGAGGAACGTGACGTTGTCGAAGACCATCCGGTCGCCGGTGGTCTTGACCGCGACCGCCTGGGTGGCGGTGATCTCCGGGTGGGCGTTGCGGTCGAAGGAGTTGCGGAAGGTCAGCGCGGTCGCGGTGAAGCCGTTCGCGGCGATCGTCGCGGTCGCGCTGCCCGTCGTGCCGTACGTCGAGCCGTCGGGTTTCTTCGTCCCACTGGCGTTGTCGTAGTCGACGACGACGTCGGACGCCTTGCCGGTGGTGCCGCGCAGGGTGACCCCGGTCTTGCCCGCGGGCACGGAGATCACCTCGTGGTAGGTGCCGGGCTTGACCGAGATCGTGCCACCGGCGGACACGGCGTCGATCCCGGCCTGGACGGTGGTGTGGGTCCCCGAGCCGTCCTTGGCCACGACGACGTTCACCGCCGCGGTCCCGTCCGGCGGGCACACGAGCGAAGCACCGGCGAACACGGAGGCGAGGAGCAGGGTCTTGAGCATGAGACCTCCACGAGGAGGCCGGGGGTACCGGACGGCGGCCGGCACCCCCGGGGTTCCTTATTTGTAGGTGATGTTGGCGGTGGTGTAGAGGCAGTTCGTGGCGTCCGGGCCGCTGCCGATCTTCGTCGGCTCGCCACTGGTGACGCCCTTGTACTTAGTGCAGGGCTCGATCTTGCGGCCGGTGTCGCCGACGATCGTGATCCTGGTCAGCTTCGCGGTGTCGCCGTAGTTGGTGTTGATGCCCACGAGGGCCTTGCCGGGCACGGTGGCGGTGACGTTGTCGACGACGACGTTGCGCTTGTACTGCGTCTTGCAGTTGCCGCAGGAGCGGTACAGCTTGCCGAAGTCGTTGACCTGAAAGTTCCGGATGTACATGGTGCCGGGACCGTTGTGCTGGAAGACCTTGTCCGACGCCTTCCGCGCGCCGCCGCCGTCGATGGTCATGCTCTGCGACGCGGAGGTGCCCTTGAAGGTCGCGGCGTCCTCGCCGACGTCCTCCCACCACACGTTGAGCAGCGTGCAGGTGCCCAGGCAGTGGACGCCGTCGGCGGCCGGGCTGCCGAGAACGACGTTCTTGAGGGTGGTGCCGTTGGCGAGCTGGAACAGGGGGCTCTGCCCCTCTTGCTGGCCGCCGCTGCCCAGGTCACCGGTGCCGTAGAACCGCTTGAGACCACCGTCGTAGGTGCCGCTGGTGACCTTGATGGTCGCGCCCACCGGCTGGCTGACACTGGGGTTCGGCCATGCGGCGGCGACCGCGCCGGCCGTGGTCACGCCGGCGGTGGCCGGCGCCACCGCGGCGATCGCCGCGGAGACCGCGAAAGCGGCCACCGCGACCACTCGAAACCATCGATTCTTTGCTGGGGGAACCATCTTCATCACTCCCTGGTCCTGTTCCGTCGGCGCTGAAGGAAATGTCCGACCGGGTTGTGAAAGCGCTTTCTCGATAGCGAGTTTCGGGTTCGGGGCACTCCGTGTCAATGTCGTTCGCCGCAGCACCACCCATGTCGCCCGGATGGTCGCCATCGGCGCGGATTTTCAGAAAACCACGAAACTTTCGAACGCCGCCCGGCCGCGGGAGGAGCGTCAGCGGGGGCCGGCGCCGGCGAGGACCCGCGCCGGGACCTGCCACGCCGGGTCGAGGCGGTCCACCAGGGCCGGCGTCCAGCCGACGTCCGGCGCGAGGTCCGGGTCGTTGGCCGCGTTGTACTCGGCCAGCAGGTCCACCGGCCGGGGCCACGACCAGCCGGTCGCGACCAGCGTTCCCGACGCGTGCAGCATCTTCCCCTTCCAGTAGTGGACCAGCGCGCCCAACGGCAGCCCCGCCGGGATCCGGAAGAAGTTGTTCTCCGCGTAGATCCGGGACTCCACCCCGACGCCGAGCGAATACGTGTAGGCCGCCGGATCCCGCACCACGTACAGGTTGTCGTAGACGTGCACCTGGCCGTACCGCACCCGCGGCGCGCGCTGCCCGATCTCGGAGAACAGGTTGTGGTGCAGGGTGACGCGCAGCTTGCCGACGTCGTAGGTCGGCTTGTCGGTGTTGCCGATCAGCATGGTCTTGTCGTGGTCGTGGAGCCGGTTGTACGACACCGTGACCAGGTCCGAGCCGTTCACGATGTCGAGCAGCCCGTCGTGGACCTCGTACTTCCGCCCGTAGTACGAGGGCTGTTCGTCGTTGCCGCCGTCGCTGAACTCGTTGTGGTCGACCCAGATGTGCGTCGCCCCGACCAGGTCGAGGTTGTCGTACTCGGAGTTCCAGTTGCCGTCGGCGGTGTCGAGCGGGTCCCACTGCGGGAAGCAGTCGTGCGCGTCGGAGAAGTTCAAATTCCGCAGGATCACGTTGCTGCCGGTGACGCGCAGCGTCAGGCCGTGCAACGTCGCCCGGGCGCCGAGCCCGACGATCGTCGTGTCCGGGCCGACGTCGAGCGTCACCTGGGCGGCCTGGTTGGCCTGTGACCGCTCCCGCGCCTCTTCCAGCGGACCCGACGGCGGCACCTTGCCCCACGTCGCCGGATCGTAGGCCGCCAGGTACGCAGGCAGGGTGTAGCCGGGGTCGGCGAAGTCTTCGCAGCTCATCGGCCGGTCGTGGGCGTCGACGTTGCCCTCGATCGTGCCGCGCACGTAGATGATCTTCGGCGCGCCCGGGTTCGCGGCGAGCGCGGCGGCCAGTTCGGAGCGCTTGGTCACCGTGTGGACGTCGCCGGGTGCGGCGGCCGCGCCTCCGGTCGTCCCGGTGGTCGCCGCGGCCCAGCCGTCGTGCGCGCCGAGGACGACCCGGCCGGGATCGAGCCCGTGCGCCGCCGCCGGTGCGGCCGACAGTGTGGATCCGAGCAGGGTGAGTCCGAGCAGGGTGAGACACCCCGCGAAAGCCTTCCAGCGCATGTCGGCTCCTCTAGTCGGTGTCCTGTCTCATCAGCACCTGCGCCGCGTACCGGCCGAGCCGGGCGGCGTCCGGGGCGCCGTCGATGACGACGACGTGGTGGGTGAGCGTCAGCTCCTCACCCGGTTCGAGCAGCCACGGCCGGTGGTAGGTGGCGGCGAAGCTGGCCACCGGGAACGGCTCGGCGCGGACGTACCAGGCGGTCGGGTACTCCGGGTTCTCCGGGCTGTCGGCGAACAGCAGCGTCGAGGTCCGCAGGCTCACGTCGTGCTGCCCGGTGAAGGCGAGCCACGGCGCGCGGTGCCCCATCGCCTCGGCCGCGGACCGGCCGTCCGACGTCCGGACCGTGCCGCCGACGAACGAGCGCGGGCCGCGCCAGAACAGCCCGCCGTACCCGGCGGTGTCGCGCCCTTCGGTCACCGGGCTCCCCCACCGCAGTTCGCGGCCGCTGGTGTTGCGCAGCCGGCTGGACCAGGTGAGCGTCCAGCGCCCGTCGGCGACCGAGACGTCGCCGAAGCGGAGTGTCCGGTGCTCGGTGAGCCACCGCCGGCCGGCCGCGGTGCGCCAGGCGAGCTCGTGCCGCAGCTCGCAGTGCCCGGCCGCGCCGACGATGCTTTCCCAGCGGACGTGGCCCACGGTGCCGTTGTTGTCGAGCGGGGTGTACCCGAGGCCGCGCACGTAGGTCCGGCCGCCCCAGAAGTTCTCCCCCGACAGGTGGGCCATGGTGAACTGCAGGCCGTTGTGCCAGGTGTGGTCGTGCGGCCGGACCGCGGTCACGATCTCCCCCGCGGTGGTGCGCATTGGGTGCAGGTACGGCTTCGGCGAGTCCCCTGCCGGGGTCGGCGGCTCGACCACGTACTCGGCCAGGACGACGTCGCCGAGGCGGACGCGCACCCGGCCGTCGTCCTCCTCGGCCAGCTCCAGCGTTCCGTCCCCGACCACCGCCCGGCTCACGCCGGTTCCCCGATTTCGCCGAGCAGCTCGCCGACGTCGACGGACCGGCCGGTTTCCAGGGACCGGTTGGCGGCCAGCCCGGTGAGCAGGGCCTGCAGACCGGCGTCGTGGTCCGCCGCGCAGCCGAGCGGGTCGGGTCCGGCGTCGCCGAGCAGTTCGGCGAGCATCCGCTCGTCCCCGCCGCCGTGCCCCTCGCCGAGGAGTCCGTCGAACAAGGCTTCCGGCGGTTCCCAGTGCCGTTGCACGGTCAGCCTGGCCCGCGCCCGCTTCGGCACCGGCTCGGCGCCGGACGCGTACTCGTTCTCCCGGACGTCCAGCTCCAGCCGGCCTTCGCTGCCGGAGAACACGACGCGGTAGCCCTCCCGCGGCGAATACGCGTGCAGGTGGTAGTTCAGGACCGCCCCGCTGTGGTGGCGCACGAGCACCGACAGGTCGTCTTCGATGGTGACGCCGGGCGCGAACACGTCCTGGTTCCGGACGTACCCGTCTTCCCGCTCGGCGTCGCGGTAGAGCGCGCGCAGCTTGGGTGAGGCTTCGAGGTCCAGCGCGAACCGGTCGCCGGCACTGCGGTGCCGGCGGCCGTTTTCTTCGCCGTAGAAGAACAGCCGTCCCAGCGCGAACACCGTCTCGGGACCGCTGCCGAGCCACCAGTTGACCAGGTCGAAGTGGTGCCCGGACTTGTGCACCAGCAACCCGCCCGACCGGTCCTTCTCCCGGTGCCAGCGCCGGAAGTAGTCGGCGCCGTGGGCGGTGTCGAGCAGCCAGCTGAACTCGACCGAGCCGATCTCGCCGATCGTGCCCGCGGCGAGCAGCTCCCGCACCCGGCGGTGCACCGGGTTGTACCGGTAGTTGAAGGCGACCCGCACCGAACGGCCGGTCTCGCGCCGGGCCGCGAGGATCCGCCGCGCGCCGTCGACGTCGGTCGTCATCGGCTTTTCCGTGACGACGTCGCAGCCGGCCTCCAGCGCGGCGACGACGTAGTCCGCGTGCGTGTGGTCCGGCGTGCACACGACGACGACGTCGATCCGCTCCTTCGTCAGCATCGCGGCGAAGTCCTCCGGCCGGTACCCCGGCACGGCGGTGCCCAGCCAGCCGTTGTGGACCCGCATGCGGGTCTCGTTGTGGTCGCAGAAGGCCGCGAGCTCCGCCCGCGGCGACCCGGCCAGTGCCCGGGCGAACAGCTGGGCCCGCGAGCCGAGGCCCACGATCGCGTGCCGACGCACCGCCATCACTTCTCCTTCACACCGCAGGCGCGGAATCCGGCGCCACTCCAGGGCAGGGCGAGTTCCGAGAACAGCGCGAGCCGCTCGGCCGCGATATCGACGTCGCGGTCGACGCCCGGCACGACGAACCGGCGCTCCGGTCCGGTGCCGACGGTCCGGACCCACTCGGGCGGCAGCGGCCGCGGCTCCGGGGCGTCGCGCACCGCCTCCACCAGCGCGGTGAAGGCGCGGGTCGCGGCCAGCGGGGCCAGCAGAGGGACCCCTTCGCGGAGGTGCTCGACGAGGTCGACCAGGAGGTCACGCGGCGGGCCGACCGCCACCGGCTCGTCGCCCACCGTGACGAGGTCGGTCTTGTAGTGCCAGCGGATCCGGCCTTCCGTGCCGTGGACCAGCACGTACGGCTCGTGGTCGGCCTCGGCGTCGAGCGTGGCCGCGACGACGACGTCGGGCGCCCCCGCGAAGCACAGACGCGCGCACGCCGTGTCGTCCGACTCGATGTCACGGGCCCGGTACAGCTCGACGTCGATCCGCTCCGGCAGGTCCCCGGCGGTGCCGTTGACCAGCAACGCCGTCGCCACGGCGTGGGCGAACGGGTTCGTCAGCGACCCGTCCACCACCGGCTGCCCGCCGACGCGGCGGCGGCCCGCCCACTCGGCCCTGGCGAAGTACCGGTCCCGGCGGATCCACGCCCCGGCGGCGGAGATCCCGGTGACCGTGCCGATTTCGCCGCGGGCGAGGGCCGCGCGGACCACGGGCACCGCGGCCGACCCGAAGCTCTGGAACCCGGTCTGGCAGACCCTGCCGCGGTCGCGCGCGAGCTGTTCGAGTTCGCCGAACGCCGCCAGGTCGAGCACCGGCGGTTTCTCGACGAGCAGGTGGCAGCCCGCCGCGAGGGCGAGCCTGCCCAGCGGCAGGTGGGTGTGCGGCGGGGTGGCCACGACGGCGATCTCCGGGGTCGTGCGGGCCAGCAGCTCCGCCGCGTCCCGGGTGACGACCGCCTCGGCCGGCAGGAGCGCCCGGGCTTCGTCGGGCGGCTCCCGGACGTCGCACGCGCCGGCGAGCACGATCTCGCCCCGGTCGTGCAGCGCGCGAGCGCGGCGCAGGTGGTTGGCCGCGTAGCCGGCCGTGCCGAAGACGACCACCGAAGGGATCATCGCCGGCCGCCGGTCGCCACCGCGGCCAGTGCCAGCGGGCCGGCCACGACCAGCGCCAGGATCGGCAGCATCCACACGAGCAGGATCGCCAGCCCGATCGCGGCGGCCAGGAGCAGCCCTTTCCCCGGCACCGCGGCGGATTCCCGCGCCGCGGCCACGATCGCCCGGCGCCAGGCCGGATCGCCGGTGGCCACCACCTCGCAGGTCCGCACGGCGATCACCACACCGGCCACGGCCAGCAGCCACAGTGCCGGCCGCAGGGCGCCGGCACCGGGCATCGAGGCCACGACCTCCAAATCCACCGCGAACAGCACCACCGCCACGAGGCACCCGAGCCCGAACGGCACCCCGCCACGGGCCGCCTGCCGGAAGTCCGCCCAGAACGTCGTCCACAGTGGACGCACGATGCCGTGCCGCGCCCGGTCCAGCGCCCGGCAGCCCGCCACGAACGCCGGCGCCGCGGTCACCACGGGCACCGACGCGAGGGCGACCAGCAGCCCGGCCAGCAGGCAGTCCGAAAACTCCCCCAAGCCGGCCCGCCAGTCCGTCCGCCGTCTCACGGTCGCGCCGCGCATCGCCTCACCCCTTCAGGCCGCTGGTGCTGACGCCTTCGACCAGCAGGCGCTGGAAGGCGAGGAAGAACAGCACGATCGGGACGAGCGCGAGCGCGGACATCGCGAACATCGCGCCGAAGTTCGACTGGCTGCTGGTGTCCACGAACAGCCGCAGGCCGAGCGGCACGGTGAACTTCTCCGTGTCGTTCAGGTACACCATCTGCGTGAAGAAGTCGTTCCAGGTCCAGATGAACGTGAAGATCGACGTCGTGACCAGCGCCGGTTTCGACAGCGGCAGCACGACGTGCCAGAACGTCCGGTAGACCGAGCAGCCGTCGATGATCGCGGCTTCGTCGAGCTCCCGCGGGATCCCGCGCATGAACTGGACGATGAGGAACACGAAGAACGCCTCGGTCGCCAGCAGCTTCGGCAGGATCAGCGGGACGAACGTGTTGACCAGCCCGGCCTGCTGGAAGATCACGTACTGCGGGATCAGCGTGACGTGGTAGGGCAGCATCAGCGTCGTGATCATGAACGCGAACATCGCGCCGCGGAACCGGAACTTCAGCCGGGCGAAGGCGAACGCGGCCAGCGAGCAGGACAGCACGTTGGCCGCCACCGACAGCCCGGCCACCAGGAACGAGTTGAGGAAGAACCGGCCGAACCCGACGTCGGCGGCGCCTTCCCAGCCCTTCGTGTAGCCGTCGAAGACGAACCGGGTGGGCAGCAGCGCCAGCCGCGAGAGGATCTCGTCCGGTGGCTTGACCGACGCGAAGGCCAGCCACACCAACGGGTACAGCACCACGGCGACGATGGCCAGGCACAGCACGTGCCAGCCGACCGAGCGGGCGGTACGGGGTACGCGCACCACGGTCATTTCCGCCCCCCGGTGTCGGCGTCGTCGTAGAACACCCACAGCTTCGCGGTGCGGAACACGATCGCCGTCACGATCGCGATCACCGCCAGCAGCACCCAGGCCATCGCGGACGCGTAGCCCATGCGGAAGTCCTGGAAGCCGACCTCGAACAGGTAGAGCGTGTAGAACAGGTCCGCGTCGGCCGGCCCACCGCGGCCGCCGCCGATGACGAACGCCGGGGTGAACGACTGGAACGCGTGGATCGCCTCCATCACCAGGTTGAAGAAGATCACCGGCGACAGCATGGGCAGCGTGATGTGCCGGAACCGGCGGAACGCGCCCGCGCCGTCGATCGCGGCCGCCTCGTGCAGCTCCGCCGGGATCTGCTTGAGCCCGGCCAGGAAGATCACCATCGGCGCGCCGAACTGCCACACCGTGAGCAGGATGATCGAGGCGAGGCTGAACTGCGGGTCGTCCACCCAGCTCGGCGTGTGCCAGCCCACGGAGGCGAGGACCTCGTTCACCGGGCCGCCGCCCATGAACAGCGCCCGCCACACCAGCGCCGCCGCGACGCTCGCGCCGAGCAGCGACGGCGCGTAGAACGCGGCCCGGTAGAAGCCACCTCCGCCGCGTCGCGTGTTGAGCAGCATCGCCACCAGCAGCGACACCGTGAGCTTCAGCGGCACCGAGATCAGGACGTAGATCAGCGTCACCTTCACCGACTGCAGGTAGCGGTCGTCGTCGGTGACCATGTGCGTGAAGTTGCCGAAGCCGATCCACTTCGGCGACGTGAACATGTCGTAGTCGGTAAAGGACAGGTAGAGCGAGACGACCATCGGGCCGACGGTCAGCGCCACCGCGCCGAGCAGCCACGGGGTGAGGAACGCGAAGGCCTCCGGCTGGCTCTTGCGGCGGCGCCCGGCCGGCCGGTCCCGCCGCCGGGCGGACCCGGCCGGCCGCGGTGGCGCGGCCGGCGGGTCCGGGGTGCGCAGCGTCGTCATCGGCTACGAAAGTCCCTTCTGGGCTTCGGACATGAACCGGCTCACCGCGTCGTCGATGCTCATCCGCCCGAACGCGACCTCTTCGTAGGTGCGCTGGAGGAGCTTCTGGATCGCGCCGGCGCCCTTCGGCGGCACCGGCGGCGCGGCCCCGAGCTTCGGTTCGAGGGCGGCTTCGAAGTCGTAGAGCGTCTTGTCGTTGCCGGTCGCGGCGGACGCGAGCTGCGCACGGACCTTGAGGTTCGGGGCGAGGCCCCGGTCGGTGCCGACGATCTTGCCGACCTCGGGGTCGTTGATCAGGAAGTCGACGAGCTTGGCCGCCGCCTCCTGCTGCTGGCTGCGCGCCGAGACCGAAAGGAACATCGACGGCCGCCGGTACTGCCCGGTCTCCCCGTTCGCGGCCGCCGGGTACGGCGCCACGTTCAGGTTCTTGCCGTTCGCCTTCTTGTAGGCGGGCAGGAGATTGTCGTACGCGAACTCGGAGCTGGTCAGCTTCTTGCCGAGCGGGGACTGCTCCGGCGAGGTGTTGTAGGAAGCCGTGACGTCGGCGGGCGACGCGCCCTTGGCGTCGCGGAACTTGCCCGCGAACTGCCAGTAGCGGCGCAGGTCGTCGGCGGTGAAGCCGAGCTTGCCCTCCGGCGTGTAGAACTGCTTGCCCTGCTGGCGCAGCCAGATCTCCAGGGTGGTGTCGAAGATGCCGAAGTCGGTCGCCCCGCGCGCCGAGAAGCCACTGGCGGCGCTGACCTTCTGGGTCGCCTCGGCGAACTGGTCCCAGGTCAGACCCTTCGCCGGGTCCGCGCCGGCCGCGGTGAACGCGGCGGGGTCGTAGATCATCGCCGGGGTGTTCTGCGCCCACGGCACGGCGTACCGCTTGCCCTGGTACACGCCGGTGGCGGCCAGCTCGGGATTGATGTCGGCCAGCGAGATCGCCTTGCCCGCCCCCTGGTTGAGGTCGGCCAGCACGTTCCGCCCGCCGTACTCGGCCAGGTAGCGGCTGTCGACGTTGAGCACGTCCGGCGGCTTGCCACCGGCCGTCTGCGTCGCCAGCTTCTCCCAGTAGGCCTGGTACGCCGAGAACGACGTCTGCACCTTGATCTTCGGATTCTTCTGCTGGAACAGCTCGACGGCCTTCTTGGTCAGGTTCGCCCGGCCGTCGTTGCCCCACCAGACGAAGTTGATGGTCACGTCACCGCCGTCCCCGGAGTCCGAGCCGCACGCGGCTACCCCGGTCAGCAGCAACGGGACCACCGCGGCCAGCGCCACGAACCCGCGCCGGACCGGTCTCCCGGCGGCCTCTCCTCTGATCCGGCCCTCACTTGTGCGACGCATCGAGCTCTCCGTCCTCGGCCCCAGCCACCGCCGACGATCACGTCAGGTCGGTCAGCACTTTTCTGAAAACGCTGTCAGCGCGCTCACGGTAAGCAGTCCGCCGCACCGCTGTCAACGGTCGAAGCGGAGCAATGCCCCTTGTGCAGCAACATTTCCTGCGCCAAACGGGCAGGTTGAGAAAGCGCTTACAGGATCCCCGCCGGATGACGGGCTGCAAACGCGAGGGGTGGGCGCCCGTCAGCCAGGGCGCCCGGCGGTGCCCGCCTTGGGTGGGTCGCCGGCGCGCCGGCGCCGCTCGGCGCTCGCCCACGGGACGCCGATCTCGGAGAACAACGCCAGCCGGTCCGCGGCGACGGCGACCTCTTCGCCGATCCCCCGCACCACCGGGTGCCGGCTCGCCCCTTCGCCGACCGTGCGGATCCAGCCCGCCGGGATCCGCGCCGGGGACGGCGCGTCCCGCACCGCCTCGACCACCGAGGCGAACGCCCGGGTGTCCGACAGCGGCGCGAGCAGCTCCACCCCGGCCGGGTCGAGGTGGTGGGCGACCAGGTTGCGCAGCAGGTCGGCCGGCTCGCCGAGGTGGACCCGCTCGTCGTCGATTTCCAAGCGGTGGCTCTTGTACCAGAACTTCGCGCGCCCCCGCACGCCGTGCACCACGACGTAGGGCTCGTGGTCCTGTTCGGCGCACAGCGACGCGGCGACGACGATCTCGGGCCCGTCGTCGAACCGGATGCGCAGGCAGGCCGTGTCGTCGGCTTCGATGTCCCGCGTGCCGTAGAGCTCGAGGGCGATCTCCGCCGGGTCACGGCCGGCCACCCCGCCGACGAGCAGGGCGGTGGCCACCGCGTGGGAGAACGGGTTGGTCAGCGCGCCGTCGACGACGGCCTCGCCGTCGAGCCACCGGCGCCCCGCCCACGGGTTGCGGCGGTAGTAGGCGTCCGTGCGGATCCAGGCCCCGGCCGCGCCGACGCCGGCCACTTCCCCGAGCTTGCCGGTGGCGATCGCCGCCTGGAGGACGGGCAGGGCCGGGGAACCGAAGCTCTGGAACCCGGTCTGGCAGACCGCCCCGCTCTCGGCCGCCAGCCGGGAGAGCGTGGTGAACCCCTCGAGGTCGAGCACCGGCGGGGTTTCCAGCAGCAGGTCGCTGCCCGCCCGCAGCACCGCGCCGCCGACCTGGACGTGCGCGTGCGGCGGGGTCGCGACCACGGTGATGTCGGGACGGCACCGGCGGAGCAGGTCGTCCACCCCGACGTGCGCCGTGGCTCCCTCGGGCAGCAGCGCGGTCGCGGCGGCCGACGGCGGCCGGACGTCGGCCATGCCCGCGAACCGGACCAGGCCCTCGTCGTGCAGGATGCGCGCACGGTGCAGGTAGCTGAACGCGTAGCCGGACGTGCCTACGACGGCCAGCTTCGGCGGGTCCGCGACAGTGCGGCGCCTGCTCCCCGACATGGGTCTCCGATCGGCGCGACCCGCCCGGGCCGCGCGGAACTGACGAATGGGTGACAGTTCGGGAGAATCTTCCGGTCGTCACCGTAGGGCGTGGCCGACGAGGGTGTCAATACGCGGGACAACGGGGTCGAACCCGGCGAAACCCGTTGCTCCGAACGGCGTCGGCCGGTTCGAGAGAGCGCTTCCCCGAACCGGCCGGCGCCTTGGTCATGCTGCCGGCGCGGGTGATCCGGTTCGCGGCGACGGCGTGGCTGGGGGCCCCACGCCCGCCTGGACAGGGAGACACGGCGGGGTCTTCCGAAGACACTGTTGTACGATTTGCAGGAAATCCGGTCAACGATTTGCAGGGTTTTCATCGGAACCCCAGCCGAACGGCCCTGCTCAGGGCCCCGAGGCGGCCGGATCCGGGTCACCCCAACGTAGTGCCGTTGTTGACAACGCCACCGGGGCGTTTCCATGATGTTGCAGGAGCCTGCCGAGGAGTTGCCGTGAGCGTGACCATTCACGACGTCGCCCGCCGGGCCAACGTGTCGATCTCGACCGTGTCGCGGGCGTTCACGTCGCCGGACCTGGTCCGGCAGCAGACCCGGATCCGGGTGCTGGCCGCGGCGAACGAGCTCGGCTACCACGCCACCGGCGCACCCCAGCCGGTGCCGGCGGCCCGCACCGGGCACATCGGCATCGTGGTCTCGGACCTGGGCAACCCGTTCTTCACCGGGGTGCTCAACGGCGTCCAGGCGCGCGCCCGGCAGGACGACATCGCCGTGCTGTTCGCCAACAGCGACGAAGACCCGGCGACCGAGCAGAACCTCGTCCGCCGGATGGCCAAGCAGGTCGACGGCGTCGTGCTGTGCAGCCCGAGCATGACCGACGACCAGCTGCGGACACTGGCCGGGCAGACCACCCTGGTGCTGCTGAACCGCGAAGTGCCCGGGATCCCGTCGATCGTGATGGACGCCGCGGACGGGATGCGGCAGGTGATCCAGCACCTGGCCGCGCTGGGGCACCGCCGCTGCGCCTACCTCGGCGGGCCGCGGACGT
This sequence comes from Amycolatopsis sp. NPDC051128, assembly GCF_040682715.1. Lineage (NCBI taxonomy): Bacteria > Bacillati > Actinomycetota > Actinomycetes > Pseudonocardiales > Pseudonocardiaceae > Amycolatopsis > Amycolatopsis sp. NPDC051128. Next base: position 361,866 of record NZ_JBFBBN010000003.1, read on the forward strand.
CGTGGGCGAACCGGGCCCGCAAGCAGGGTCTCGCGGAGGCGGCCGGGCAGCACGGCACGGACATCGTCGAGTTCGGCCCGTTCCCGCCGGTGTTCGAGGGTGGGCTGCAGGGCGCGGACCTCGCGCTCGCGGCGGACGTGACGGCGATCGTCGCCTACAACGACCTGGTCGCCTTCGGCGCGCTGGCGCGGCTGAACGCCCGCGGCGTGCCGGTGCCGGACGAGATCAGCCTCGTGGGCTTCGACGACCTCGTCTTCGCGGCGATCTCGGCTCCCCCGCTGACGACGATCGCGATGCCGACGGAGGCGGCGGGCCGCGCGGCCGTCACGATCCTGCTCGGCCTGCTGGACGGCGAAGCGGACGAGCACACGACACAGGTGCTGGACACCTACCTGATCGTCCGCGCGACGACGGCCCCACCGGGCGGTTAGCCGCCGAAGACGTGCCGGCGCAGGAACGGGTTCCGGAACTTCCCGGCCGGGTCGAGTTCCTCGGCCAGTGCCCGGAACTCGGCCAGCCGCGGGTAGCGCGCCTCGAGACCGCCGCCGTGGAAGAGCTTGCCCCAGTGCGGCCGCGCGCCGAACGGCGCCAGGCGCTCTTCCAGCACCGGCAGCACCGCTTCGACCTCCGGTTGCCGCGGCTGCCAGGTGAAGTGCAGCGCGACCCGGTCGCCGCCGTGGCACGGGCTCAGCCAGCCGTCGTCACCCGCGACCGCGCGGATTTCGGACACCAGCAGCAGCGGCGCGACGAGGTCGCCGATCTCGCGGACCGCCTGGATCGCGGCCACCGCGTCGGGGTAGGGCACGAAATACTCCGACTGCAGCTCGTCACCGACGCTGGGGGTGAACGCCAGCGCGAAGTGCGGGAGCCGCTCGTGCCACGGGCCCGGAACGCCTTGCTGCGGCGTGCAGTTGCCCGCCGGGATCCCGGCGGCGTGCGCCGGGTGCCGTGGCCCGTCGGCCGGGACCGCGCCGTGCAGCCCGGCCCGCTCGGTGAAGTCGTCGACGCGGCTCTTGACCCACACCTGGTCGATGACGTCGTTCGCCCAGTTCGTGAACATGCTGACGCTGTAGCCGGCGTCTTCGATTTCGTCGAAGTGCCGGTACGCGGCTTCCCACGGCAGGTCGTCGAACACGTCCTGACGCACGTCGAACGCGGGCACCAGGTCGAGGGTCAGCCTGGTGACGACGCCGAACGCGCCGAGGCCGACGACCAGGCCGGGAAAGCTGTCGTCGTCGCGGGTGAACGTCCGCAACTCGCCGTCCGCCGTCACCAGCTCGACCGCCGAGACGGCGGAGGCGAGCCCGGGCTGCCGCCGCCCGGAGCCGTGGGTGCCGGTCGCGACGCTCCCGGCCACCGTGATGTGCGGCAGGGACGCCAGGTTGGGCAGGGCGAACCCGGCGGCGTGCAGCCGGGCCGCGAAATCGCCGTACCGCGCGGACCCGCCGACGGTGACGGTCCCGTCGTGGATCTCCACCGGGATGTCGAGCGCGCTCAGGTCCAGCAGGACTCCGCCGGGCGCGTCCGCGATGTCGTTGAAGCAGTGCCGGCTGCCCAGCGCCTTGACGTGGTTCGCGGAAGCGACGGCTTCCCGCACCTCGTCGGTCGTGCGCGGGGTCAGCACCGCGTCCGCGCCGTAGGTGTGGTTCCCGGCCCAGTTCGACTCGCCCACCCGCAATGTCCTTCCACCGTGCCGGATCCCCCGCCACCGACCCTACGCGGCCGGTGCGCCCGAACCGCGAAGGGCCGTGAAGCGGTGGTCAGTCGGTGCCGAACTCCATCGCGGCGCTGTCGAGCAGCGCGTCGTTGCCCGCCTTGCCGCGCGAGGCGATCGCCTCGGCGCCGCCCTCGGCCATCGCGCCGATCAGGCCGGTCGACGCCGCTTGGGCGGCGCCGATCAGCTTCGGGTGGGAGCCGCCCACCATGCCTAGGCTCGCGTACTGCTCGAGCTTCGCGCGCGAGTCCGCGATGTCGAGGTTGCGCATGGTCAGCTGGCCGATCCGGTCGACCGGGCCGAACGCCGAGTCCTCGGTCCGCTCCATCGACAGCTTGTCCGGGTGGTAGCTGAACGCCGGGCCGGTGGTGTCCAGGATGGAGTAGTCCTCGCCGCGGCGCAGCCGCAGGGTGACCTCGCCGGTGACGGCGGTGCCGACCCAGCGCTGCAGCGACTCGCGCAGCATCATCGCCTGCGGGTCCAGCCAGCGGCCTTCGTACATCAGCCTGCCGAGCTGCCGCCCGTGGTTGTGGTAGCTGGCGAGGGTGTCCTCGTTGTGGATCGCGTTGACCAGCCGCTCGTAGGCGGCGTGCAGCAGCGCCATGCCCGGCGCCTCGTAGATGCCGCGGCTCTTGGCCTCGATGATGCGGTTCTCGATCTGGTCGGACATGCCGAGGCCGTGCCGGCCGCCGACGGCGTTGGCCTCCAGGACCAGGTCGACGGCGGTGGCGAACTCCTTGCCGTTGATCGTCACCGGCCGGCCCTGCTCGAAGCCGATCGTGACGTCCTCCGGGGCGATCTCGACCTCGGGGTCCCAGAAGGGCACGCCCATGATCGGCTTGACGATCTCGAGGCCGGTGTCGAGGTGCTCCAGCGACTTGGCCTCGTGGGTCGCGCCCCAGATGTTCGCGTCGGTGGAGTAGGCCTTCTCGGTGCTGTCCCGGTAGGGCAGGTCGTGCGCCTGCAGCCACTCCGACATCTCCTTGCGGCCGCCGAGCTCGGTGACGAAGGCGGCGTCGAGCCACGGCTTGTAGATCCGCAGGGAGGGGTTGGCCAGCAGGCCGTAGCGGTAGAACCGCTCGATGTCGTTGCCCTTGAAGGTGGAGCCGTCGCCCCAGATCTGGACGTCGTCCTCGAGCATGGCGCGCACCAGCAGGGTGCCGGTGACCGCCCGGCCGAGCGGGGTGGTGTTGAAGTAGCTGCGGCCGCCGGAGCGGATGTGGAAGGCGCCGCACGTCAGCGCGGCGAGCCCCTCCTCGACCAGCGCTTCCCGGCAGTCGACCAGCCGCGCGATCTCCGCGCCGTAGGCGTGGGCGCGCCCGGGCACCGACGCGATGTCGGGCTCGTCGTACTGCCCGATGTCGGCGGTGTAGGTGCAGGGGACCGCGCCTTTGTCGCGCATCCACGCGACCGCTACGGAAGTGTCGAGGCCACCGGAGAAGGCGATACCGACACGCTCGCCGACAGGCAGGGAAGTGAGCACCTTGGACATGCGAATGATTATGCACGGCTATGCATCGTCGTGCAATCGGGGGTGCCCCGGCTCACCATAAAGGCGTTGACGCGGCTGGTTCGGTGAGCACATGGGCCGGATGCACGCCGACGAGCACGCCATCGACACCGCGCTCGTCCGGCGGCTGCTCCGGGGTCAGTTCCCCCACTGGGCCGGCCTCTCACTCGTCCCGCTCGCATCCGGCGGCACGGTCAACGCCGTGTACCGGCTCGGCGACACCCTGACCGTCCGGCTCCCGCTCACCGCCGGCGGCGCCGCGGACGTGGCGAAAGAACGACAGATACTGGCGGCGCTCGACGGACTGCCGGTCGCGACACCCGTGGTCGCCGCCGTCGGCGAACCCGCCGAGGGCTACCCGTGGCCGTGGACGGTGCACGGCTGGCTCGACGGCGAACCGGCGGTCGAAGGCGGCCCTGCACCGGACTCGCTGGCCCGTGACCTGGCGGAGTTCGTGACGGCGCTGCGCGCGACCCGGGCGGACGGCCCCCCGGCCTACCGGGGGAAGCCCCTGGCCACCGTCGACGAGGCCACCCGCCGGGCCGTCGACGAGCTGAGCCACACCGACGAGCCCTTCGACGCGGCGGCGGCCCGCACGGTCTGGGCCGGAGCGCTCGACGCTCCACAGTGGACAGGGCCGCCGTGCTGGGTCCACGCCGACCTCATGCCGAGCAACCTGCTCCTGCGCGACGGCCGCCTGGCCGGGGTGCTCGACTGGGCCACCGCCGGGCTGGGCGACCCGGCGTGCGACCTGATCCCCGCGTGGAACCTGCTGCCCGCGCCCGCGCGCCAGGTCTTCCGCGACGTCGTCGGCGCCGACGACGCGACCTGGGCACGCGGCCGCGGGTGGGCGTTGTCGATGGCGGTGATCCAGCTGCCGTACTACCGCACGACCAACCCGGTCATCTCAGCCAACGCCCGCTACGTGCTCACCGCGCTCGGCTGCCGCCCAAAGCCGTGAATGTCGCATTGAGGGACTCTACGTCTCTCAATGCGACATTCACGGACCTCAGCCCGGCAGGAGGGCCGGGGCCGCGAGGCGGGTCGCGTTGGCGGCCTCGTCGTCCGGGGCCTCCTGCGCCGAGCGCTCCGCCTCCACCCGCGCGAGGTAGTTCGCCACCTCGCGCTCCCGCTTGTGCTCGTCCCAGCCCAGCAGCGGGGCGACGAGCCCGGCGACCACCGGGGCCGCCGCCACGCCGCGGTCACGTTCCTCGATGGAGATCCGCGTCCGCCGGGTGAGCACGTCCTCCAGGTGCAGCGCGCCTTCGTGCGAAACCGCGTACACGGCCTCGACCTTCAGGTACTCGGAGGTGTCCGTGATCGGGGAACCCAGCTCGGGCTGGTCCTTGACCAGGTCCAGGAGGTTCCAGATCCGCGTGCCGTACCGCTGCAGGAGGTGCTCGACGCGTGGCAGCGTGAGCCCCGCTCGCGCGGCGACCCCGGCCCGGTCCTCCCACAGCTCGTGGTAGCCGTCGGCGCCGACGATCGGCAGCCGGTCGGTCCACGACGGCGGGGCGGGCCGGCCGAGTTCCTCGACGACGACGTCGACCGTGTCCGAAGCCATCACCCGGTACGTCGTGTACTTGCCGCCGGCCACGATCACCAGGCCCGGCACCGGGTGCGCCACCGCGTGCTCCCGCGACAGCTTCGTGGTCGCCGCCGCCTTCGCCGCCAGCAACGGCCGGAGGCCCGCGTAAACGCCCTCGATGTCGTCGTGCGTCACGGGGGTGCGCAGGACGGCGTTGAGGTGCTCCAGCACGTAGTCGACGTCCGCGCGGCTCGCCGCCGGATGCTCGCGGTCGAGGTCCCACTCGGTGTCGGTGGTGCCGACGATCCAGTGCCTGCCCCACGGGATCACGAAGAGCACGCTCTTCTCGGTGCGCAGGATCAGCCCGGTGTCGAGGTCGATCTTCTCCCGCGGCACCACCAGGTGGATGCCCTTCGACGCGCGCACGGTGAACGGCGCGGGAATCCCGGCCGCCGCCGCCATGTCGTCGCTCCACACGCCCGTCGCCGCGACGACGGTGCGCGCCCGCACCTCGAACTCGACCCCGCTCTCGCGGTCCACGACCTTCGCCCCGACGACGCGCTCGCCGTCGCGAAGCAGCGACGTCACGCGGGCCCGCGTCAGCACCGAAGCGCCCTGCTCCGCGGCGGTCCGCGCGATCGTCATCGTGTGCCGGGCGTCGTCGACCTGGGCGTCGTAGTACTGGATCGCCCCGATCAGCGCGTCGTCCGCGAGGGCGGGCGCCGCCTTGAAGGCGCCGCGCTTGGACAGGTGCCGGTGCCGCGGCAGCGCGCGGGCGCCGCCGAGCGTGTCGTACAGCGTGACGCCGGCGCCGATGTAGCCGCGCTCCCACACCCGGTGCTTCAGCGGCACCAGGAACTTCACCGGCCGCACCAGGTGCGGGGCCAGTTTCTGCAGCAGCAGCCCGCGCTCCTTGAGCGCTTCGCGCACCAGCTTGAAGTCCAGCTGCTCCAGGTAGCGCAGCCCGCCGTGGATCAGCTTGGACGACCGGCTGGACGTGCCGGCGGCGAAGTCGCGGGCCTCGACCAGCGCGACGGACAGCCCGCGCGACGCGGCGTCGAGCGCGACGCCGGCGCCGGTCACTCCCCCGCCGACGACCAGCACGTCGACCTCTTCACGGACGAGCTTGCGCAGCGTCTCCGCGCGGTAGAGCGGCGAAAGCGGGACGGGTGTCACGGTGTTCCTCCTCGCAGTCATGGCCTGCCTCAGTTCACGTCGACCCAGTCGAGCGTGCGGCCGACGGCCTTCTGCCAGCCCGCGTAGCCCTCGGCGCGCTGCTCGTCGGTCCACGTCGGCGTCCAGCGCTTGTCTTCGTTCCAGTTCTGTTCGAGCTCGTCGGTCGACTTCCAGAAGCCGACGGCCAGCCCGGCCGCGTAGGCGGCGCCGAGCGCGGTGGTCTCGGCGACGACCGGCTTCGACACCGGCACGCCGAGAATGTCCGCCTGCAGCTGCATGCACAGCTCGTTGGCGGTGACGCCACCGTCGACCCGCAGCACGTCGAGGGTGACGCCGGAGTCGTTCTGCATCGCCTCGACGACGTCGCGGGTCTGGTAGCAGATCGCTTCCAGCGTCGCCCGCGCCACGTGGGCGTTGGTGGTGGCGCGGGTGAGCCCGACGATCGCGCCGCGGGCGTCCGAGCGCCAGTACGGCGCGAACAGGCCGGAGAACGCCGGGACGAAGTAGATGCCGCCGTTGTCCTCGACCTGGCGGGCGAGGCTCTCGCTCTGGGACGCGCCGCTGATGATGCCGAGCTGGTCGCGCAGCCACTGCACCGCCGACCCGGTGACGGCGATCGACCCTTCCAGCGCGTAGACCGGCTTCTCGTCGCCGAACTGGTAGCACAGGGTGGTCAGCAGGCCGTGCTTCGAGCGGACCAGTTCCTGGCCGGTGTTGAGCAGCAGGAAGTTGCCGGTGCCGTAGGTGTTCTTGGCCTCGCCGGGCCGGAAGCACACCTGCCCGACGGTGGCCGCCTGCTGGTCGCCCAGGACGCCGGTGATCGCGACCTCGCCGCCGAGCGGGCCGTCCGCGCGGGTGGTGCCGAAGCCGGGGTTCGACGACGGCCGGATCGACGGCAGCATCTGCCGCGGGACGTTGAAGAACGACAACAGCTCGTCGTCCCAGTCCAGCGTTTCGAGGTCCATCAGCATGGTGCGCGAGGCGTTGGTCGGGTCGGTGACGTGGACGCCGCCGTCCGGGCCGCCGGTCAAATTCCAGATGAGCCACGAGTCGGTGGTGCCGAAGAGCGCGTCGCCCTTCTCGGCGTCCTCGCGCACGCCCTCGACGTTCTCGAGGATCCACTGGAGCTTCCCGCCGGAGAAGTACGTCGCGGGCGGCAGGCCGGCCTTGCGGCGGATGACGTCGCCCTTGCCTTCGCGTTCGAGGGCCGAGGCGATCCGGTCGGTGCGGGTGTCCTGCCAGACGATGGCGTTGTAGTAGGGGCGGCCGGTGCGGCGGTTCCACACGACGGTGGTCTCGCGCTGGTTGGTGATGCCGAGCGCGGCCAGGTCGCCCGTGGTCAGGCCGGCCTTGTTGAGCGCGGTGGCGATCACCGAGCGGGTGCGTTCCCAGATCTCGGTGGCGTCGTGCTCGACCCAGCCCGGCTTCGGCAGGATCTGCTCGTGCTCGAGCTGGTGGCGGGCGATCTCGTTGCCGCCGTGGTCGAAGATCATGAAGCGGGTGCTGGTGGTGCCCTGGTCTACGGCGCCGACGAAGTCAGGCATGGTGGTGCTCCCATTTCTTTCAAGGGGCAAGTCTTCAAGGGCGAATCGAGCGGCGGGTCAGGCGGCGGGCTCGAGGTCCTTGGCGGGCAGGGCGTCCAGCGGGGCGTCGTCGGGCAGGTGGCGTTCGATCAGGTACTTGTAGATCGCGCCGCCGATCACCGCGCCGATCACCGGCGCCACGACCGGGATCCACCAGTAGGGGAAGCCGTACTGGTCGGTGAACGCGGTGTCGTAGCCGGTCAGCCAGGACGCGAGCCGCGGGCCGAAGTCGCGGGCGGGGTTGATCGCGTAGCCGGCGTTCGTGCCCCAGGCCATGCCGATCGCGACAACCAGGAAGCCGACGACGACCGGGGCGAGGTTCGCGGCCGGGGCGGTGTTGCGGAGGTCGGTGATGGCGAAGATCACCAGGACGAGGATCGCGGTGCCGATGATCTGGTCGCGGAAGGCGCCCCAGTCACCGACCGGCAGCGTGCCGTTACCGGGCAGGGTGGAGAACACGCCCTGCGTCTTGATCGTGAGGCCGGGGTCCTTGGCGTTGAGCACCTCGGTGTAGTTCCAGCGCACCAGCATGGCGGCGAGGAACGCGCCGGCGGTCTGCGCCAGGGCGTAGGGGGCGACCTTGCGCCACTCGAAGCCCTTGAAGACCGCGAGGGCGATGGTCACGGCCGGGTTCAGGTGCGCGCCGCTGAGCCGCGAAGCGACGTAGACCCCGAGCGTGACGCCGAGTCCCCAGGCCCAGGCGATGCTGTCGTGGTCCCCGATGCCCGCGGCGACCACCTGCGCCACCACCCCGCACCCGAACAGGATGAGGATCATCGTCCCCACGAACTCGGCGGCCATCTCGCCGGCGAGCCCGTGGGCCTTGAGGTTTCGCGCCATTGCTTTCCTCCACAAAGGACCTTGTCCCCACCCCAGGGTTGTTGGGGGTCCAGGGGGCTTGCCCCCGGCGGGGTCCGGGGTTCGACCCCGGGCGGCTCAGTGGAGTGAAGTTAAGTTCGCGTGTCAGGCCGGTCAACGGACCCGGGTCGGCATTGTCGAACGCCCGATGTGGATGTTCGACATTGTCGAATCGAGGCCGGTCGGGTTAGGGTCGCGCCGTGCCGGGTCCGATCCAGTCCATCGAGCGCGCCGCCGCGATCCTGCGGCTGCTGGCGCGCGGCTCGGGCCGTCTCGGCGTCGGCGAGATCGCCGAATCGCTCGAGCTCGCCAAGGGCACCGCGCACGGGATCCTGCGGACGCTGCAGGGCGTAGGGTTCGTCGAGCAGGACCGCGACAGCGGCAAGTACCAGCTCGGCGCGGCGCTGCTGCACCTGGGCACGAGCTACCTCGACGTCAACGAGCTGCGGTCACGGGCCATCAACTGGGCCGACGCGCTGGCTTCGCGCAGCGGCGAGGCGGTGCGGATCGGCGCGCCCCTGGAGGGCCGGGTGCTGGTGGTGCACCACGTGTTCCGGCCGGACGACAGCCTGCAGACCCTCGACGTCGGCACGCTGCTGCCGCTGCACGCGAGCGCGCTGGGGAAAGTCCTGCTGGCCTATGACACGACTCTCGTGGCATCGTTGCGCACCGGCGAACCGGAGGCCTACACCCGCCGGACCCTCGTCACCCAGACGGCGATCAAGCGCGCCTGCGCGAAGGTGCGCGAGGCGGGCTGGGCGGCGGAGAACGGCGAGATGATCTCCGGCGAGGCCGGGATCGCGGCGCCGATCCGCGGCCACGGCGGCATCGTGGTCGGCGCGATCGGGGTGTCCGGTTCGGTGGAGCGCCTCTGCGAAGCCGACGGCAGCCCGAGCTCCCGGCTGCTCGGCCACGTGCGCGACGCGGCGCGCGCGGTCTCCCGCGACCTCGGCGCGTCCCGATGGTGAAGGGAGGACCATGGTCCAGCGGTACGTGATGTCGATCGACCAGGGCACCACCTCCACCCGGTGCATCCTGTTCGACGCGCGAGGGCGGCTCGTGTCGGTCGTGCAGCGCGAGCACCAGCAGCACTTCCCCCGGCCCGGCTGGGTGGAGCACGACGCCGTCGAGATCTGGCGGAACGTGTCCCGGATCGTGCCGCAGGCCCTCGCCGACGCCGGGGCGACCGCCGGGCAGGTCGTCGGCCTCGGCATCGCCAACCAGCGCGAAACCACCGTCCTGTGGGACCGGCACACCGGCAACCCGGTCGGGCGGGCGATCGTCTGGCAGGACACCCGCACGGACGCGATGCTCGAACAGCTCGCCCGCGAGCCCGGGGCCGAGCGGGTGCGGCAGCTGTGCGGCCTGCCGCTCGCGACGTACTTCTCCGCACCCCGGATCCGCTGGCTGCTGGAGCGCACCCCGGGCCTGCGGGAGCGCGCCGAGCGCGGTGACGTGCTGTTCGGCACCATCGAGAGCTGGCTGATCTGGAACCTCACCGGCGGCGCCGAAGGCGGCGTGCACATCACCGACGTCACCAACGCCTCGCGCACCATGCTGATGGACCTGCGGACGCTGTCCTGGGACGACGAGCTGCTGGAGTTCTTCGACGTCCCGCGCGCGATGCTGCCGGAGATCCGGTCCTCGACCGAGGTGTACGGGACGACGTCGCGCGTGGTGCCGGGGATCCGCATCGCGGCCGCGCTGGGCGACCAGCAGGCGGCACTGTTCGGCCAGACCTGCTTCGCGCCCGGCGAAGCGAAGTGCACCTACGGCACCGGCAGCTTCCTGCTGCTCAACACCGGCTCGACCCCGGTGCTGTCCACCCATGGCATGCTCACCACGGTCGGCTTCAAGATCGGCGACGAGCCCGCGGTGTACGCGCTGGAAGGCTCGATCGCGGTCACCGGGTCGCTGGTGCAGTGGTTTCGCGACGGCCTCGAGCTGATCGGCAGCGCCCCCGAGATCGAGACCCTCGCCAGGACGGTCGAGGACAACGGCGGCTGCTACATCGTGCCCGCGTTCTCCGGGCTCTTCGCGCCGCACTGGCACAGCGAGGCCCGGGGCGTGATCGCCGGGCTGACGTCGTACATCACGAAGGGCCACCTGGCGCGGGCGGTGCTGGAGGCGACCGCCTGGCAGACCCGCGAGGTCGTCGACGCGATGAACGCCGACTCCGGGCTCGCGCTCTCGACGTTGAAGGTCGACGGCGGGATGACCGCCGACAACCTGCTGATGCAGTGCATCGCGGACGTCCTCGACGTGCCGGTGGTCCGCCCGATGGTGGCGGAGACGGTGTCGCTCGGCGCGGCCTACGCGGCCGGGTTGTCCGTGGGCTACTGGCCGGACCTGGAGGGGCTGCGGCGCAACTGGCACCGGGCCGGCCAGTGGCTGCCGGCGATGGACCCGGCCCGCCGGGACAGCGAGTACGCGCACTGGCGGCAGGCGGTGGAGCTGACGTTCGGCTGGATGCGCCCCGCCCCGGCCGCGGCCGCGCCCGGCTCGGACCTGGTCGACGTGCTGCTGGCCGACCACCGCCGGTTCGAGCAGCTGTTCCGGGACCTGCGCAACACCGAGGCCGACCACCCGGCCCTGGTCGCGGAGCTGGCGGCCCTGCTGGTCGCGCACGCGACGACCACCGAGCGGATCGTCCGGCCGGGCTCGCCGGGCGAGCTGTTCGCCGACGATCTCCTGGCCGTCCTCGAAGCCGACGACTTCGAGAAAGCGTTGCCGCGCTTGGAGAACATCGTCGACGCGCACGTCCGCGGCGAGGAACGCGGGCTGCTGAACGAACTGCGCCGCACGATGTCCACTTCGGACCGCACGGGGCTGGGCCGGGCGTTCGTCGCGGAGCGCCGCCGCCAGCTGGACCTCGGCTGCGGCGAGGCGGAGCACGTCCGCGAACTCGGCGACCGGCTGCGGCTCTAGCACGGTGACCGGATGGTGATGCGCCCCAATGTGGCGTTGGTTGCCGGACCAGGAAACCCTGCACCGCTGCCTCGCCACGATCACCGGCCACGGCCCCGAAGACCAGGTCGCCCTGCGCGGCGACGGCGTCTTCGGCC